>JBQTJD010000168.1:0-9455 GCA_052387475.1 Anaerolineales bacterium
CAGTACCAAAGCGCCGACACTATACAACCGAGGCTTATGGATAGACAAGCGATTTCAGGAAACTCTTATCAGTCGCTGATTAAGGTGACAGACAATGCAGTGCCAGGTAACAAAATCACACGACCCGTCACGCCAGTGACAGTCACCTGTACGGTTCAGATTCTTGGCCACCCGCTCACCGCCCGCGTCCTCGCAGGCGGCCCACCTTGCCGATACGCCCGCGAGGACGCGGGCTGGGAGCAAATTGGCATCCAGGGCAAAGGCGATTGCCTTCCTTTCCTTCTGTTTCCATCCTTTCCCGTTTTATTTGACACGCCCCAAACGGGCAAGTAAAATCCGTGACCGCGCCCTGCAGTGGAGGGCGCGTTTTGCGCCTAGTATCCTTCATCGGAGTGCGGCCAAAGCCATTTTGGCCGACATCCGGTGATTTTCAATTCTTCTCTACTCGGAGGCTTTTCATGGAAGATCTCAACTCATTTGAGCAGATCGCCATCTACGCCACCCTTGCCATTTCGGTGCTGGGGTTGGGGTACGCGGTGTTTCTGCGCCAGCAAATCCTGGGCGAGGACAAAGGCACCGCCAAGATGCAGGAAGTCTGGGGCTGGATTCGCGACGGCGCGAACGCCTACCTCGGGCGGCAATTGCGCGCCATCCTGCCCCTTATCGCTGTGCTCACGGTGGCGCTGTTTTTCTCGGTCTACATCGTTCCGCCCACCAGCGAGGCCATGGAGCACTTTGAGAACATCGGCATTACCGATGCCAGCCAAATTACGTTGATCGTGGCCTTTGCGCGCGCCATCGCCTTCATCATGGGCGCGGGCTTCTCGCTCACCGTCGGCCAGATCGGCATGCGCATGGCGGTGGAGGCCAACGTGCGTGTGGCAGCGGAAGCGCGTAAATCCTTCTCCGGCGCGACGCGCATCGCGTACCGCGCCGGCACCATCACCGGCATGCTCACCGACGGCCTCGGCCTGTTTGGCGGCACCATCATCTTCATCATCCTCGGCAAAGCCGCGCCCGATGCACTGCTGGGCTTCGGCTTCGGCGGCACGCTACTGGCGCTGTTCATGCGCGTGGGCGGCGGCATCTTTACCAAAGCGGCGGACGTGGGCGCTGACCTGGTGGGCAAGGTGGAACAGGGCCTCGAGGAAGACGACCCGCGCAACGCCGCCGTCATCGCCGACCTGGTGGGCGACAACGTTGGCGACTGCGCCGGCATGGCCGCCGACATCTTCGAGTCGTACGAAGTGACGATTGTGTCCGGTCTGATCCTTGGCCTGGCGCTGACCGCCATCACCGGCCACAACGAGTGGTTCGTGTTCCCGCTGATTGTGCGCGGCCTCGGCGTGCTCTCGTCAATGATCTCGACCTACCTCGTGAAGACCCCCGAGAAGGAAGCGGGCGGCGACGCGATGAAGGCGATCTCGCGCGGCTTCCTGTATGCGGCCGGCATGTCGGTGGTGATGTTCGCCATCGTGGGCTGGTACTACATGAGCGTCGCCGCGCAGAGCAACGCGCTGGGCGAAATCCCCGGCGGCTGGCTGCGGCCGGTGCTGGCCGTGGTGACCGGTGTGGCGCTGGCGATATTGATCGAGCGCGTGACCGAGTATTTCACCGGCACGCACGGCGCGCCCGTGAAGGACATCGTGAAATCCATGCGCGGCGGCCCGGCCACCACCATCCTCTCCGGTATGGTGCAGGGCAAGGAAAGCGCGGTGTGGTCGGTGCTCACCATCGCCGCGACGATCTTCGTCTCCATTCTGATCTTTACGATTGGTTTCGATTACGCGCCGCTGGTGGCCTCCACCGGGCTGTCACAGCCGGTGCTGCAATCGGCGTTCGTGCTCTACGGCGTGGCCATGACCGGCATCGGCATGCTGACGCTCACCGGCAACAATGTGGCGATGGACTCCTTCGGGCCGATCTCCGACAACGCCAACGGCATCGGTGAGATGGCGGCCATGGATGAAAAAGCCCGCCGCATCATGACCGACCTCGACGCGGTCGGCAACACGACCAAAGCCATCACCAAAGGCGTGGCCATCGGCTCGGCGGTGATTGCGGCCGTAGCGCTGTTCGGCTCGTACATCACCGATGTGACCAAGGTGCAAGTGGCACTTGGCGTGTCGGCGGCGCAACTATTCACGGCCACCGGCATCCGCGTGTCGGTGCCTGAGGTCTTCATCGGCATGTTGCTCGGCGGGGCCTTGCCATGGATGTTCTCCTCGCTCGCCATCGGCGCCGTCAACCGCGCTGCCGGCCTGATCGTGGATGAAGTCCGCCGGCAGTTCCGGGGCGGTGTGCTCGAGCCGAAGGGGTCGCCCAAGCACAAAGAGCCAGATTACGCGCAAGCCGTTGCCATCTCGACCACGGCGGCGCAACGCGAGTTGGTGTCGCTGGCGCTGCTCGGCATCCTGCCGCCCATCATCGTCGGCCTGCTGTTCGGCGTGGAAGCGCTGGGCGGCTTCCTAGCCGGCATCATCGTCTCCGGCCAGTTGCTAGCGGTGTACATGAGCAACGCCGGTGGCGCGTGGGACACTGCCAAAAAGGTGGTAGAGGATGAGCCGAAATATGTGGCTAAGAATACGGGCAAACATTCCGAGCGGCACAAGGCCGCCGTGGTGGGCGATACGGTCGGCGACCCGCTGAAGGATACCGCCGGCCCGGCCCTCAACCCGATGATCAAAGTGGTCAATCTGGTCTCGGTCATCATCGCCCCCATCATCGTCACCGTGCCCACGGGCAACCTGGTGGTGATTGCAGTGGCGCTGGTGCTGACGGGCGTGCTCGGCTGGGCGGTGTGGCGGAGCAAGAGCGAGACGGCGGCGGAGCTAGTGTAGGGGTCAGGGATTAGGGATTAAGAACGAGGCGGATGAAAATCGGCCTCGTCTTCGTTTAAGGAGATGCCGACAACGGATAGCCCCTACCCATCCGCTGCCGCTTGCCCCCATGACCTATTTCGGACTCACGCTCGGACCACGCATTCAGTTATGATTGAAGGCAACATCAGCGCCCCTTCCACGATGGCCCAATTGAAAGGTGACCGTATGCCCACACGAAAACCAATTTCCGTCCTGCTCGTGTTGTGTTTGCTGTTGAGCACGTTGAGCGTCCGCGTCTCCACCGCGCAGGCACAAGCCGGTGGCGACTCCGCGCCTAGGACGACCGCCGAAGATCCCGCAGTCTCGGCGGCGGCGGAGTCGGCTTTGCCCAACGTCCCGACGGATCAGATCATCGTGCGTTATAAAGATAGCGCGCGTGTGACCGAGGCACAGGCGGCCAGCACCGACCGACTCGCGGCATTGAGCGCAGCGGCCGGCGTGACGCTCGCTTACTTTCGCCCCATGTCGGGCGAGGCGCATGTGCTGAAGTTGCCACAGGCGTTGCCCGAGGCTGAAGTGGCGGCGATCGCGGCGCGACTCGCGGCCTCACCTGAGGTGGAGTACGCCGAACCGGACAGCCGCATGTTCCCCATGGCTACGCCTAACGATCCACAATACGGCAGCCAGTGGCATTACTCAGCGCCGGTGGCCGGTTCGTACGGCGCCAACCTCCCCGCCGCGTGGGATGTGATCACCGGCAGCGCCTCCATCGTGGTGGCCGTTCTTGACACCGGCATCCTGTTTGATCATCCCGACCTCATTGGCCGCACGATTGGTGGCTACGACATGATTGCGGATGTACCCACCGCCAACGACGGCGATGGGCGTGACGCAAACGCCGCCGACCCCGGTGACTGGGTGGTAGTCAATGAATGTGGCGCTGGCAGCCAACCAGACGACAGCAGTTGGCACGGCACCCACGTCGCCGGCACCATCGGCGCAAGCACTAACAACAGCGTCGGCGTTTCGGGCATCAACTGGAATTCGTTGATTCTGCCGGTGCGTGTATTGGGCAAGTGCGGCGGCTTTACTTCAGATATTGCCGACGGTATTCGTTGGGCGGCGGGGCTGCCTGTCTCGCTAGTGCCCAATAACCCCAACCCGGCGCGCGTCATCAACATGAGCCTCGGTGGTGGCGGCGCGTGCGGATCGTCTTACCAAAACGCGATTAACGCAGCGACCACAGCCGGGACACTCGTGATCGTAGCAGCGGGCAACAGCAATTTGAATGCCTCGGGCTTCACTCCGGCCAACTGTAATAACGTGGTCACGGTCGCTTCGAATGACCGCAACGGAAATAAGGCGGACTACAGCAACTTCGGCGCTACAGTGGAAATCACTGCGCCGGGTGGCGACACGTCTCCAACAGCGACAAACGGCGTGCTCTCCACGCTGAATGCTGGCACGACATCGCCCGCCGCGCACAACTACGTGTTCTATCAGGGCACCAGCATGGCGACGCCGCACGTCGCCGGCGTCGCTTCGCTGGTGTTTTCGGTGAACCCCGCGCTGACGCCCGCCCAAGTGACTTACCACCTCACCTCCACCGTTACCGCCTTCCCTGGCGGCAGCACGTGCAACACCTCCATCTGCGGCACTGGCATCCTCAACGCATTCGGGGCGGTGGTGGCCGCCGGGCCGCCGTTGAACAACAAGGTGTATCTGCCGGTGGTGTTGAAAGATAACACATCCGGCGGTGGAGGCGGTGGGTTGGTGCCCAACGGCGGCTTTGAGAGTGGCGCAACGGTGTGGACGACCTTTTCGAACAACGGGCGCACGCTCATCCGCACCAGCTTCGCGCCGAACACGCTGACGCCGTACAGCGGGAGTTGGGGGGTCTGGCTGGGCGGCGCGCTCAATGAGTCGGATTACATCCAGCAGTCGGTCACCGTGCCGGCCGGCGCGCCCTATCTCTATTTTTGGCACTACATCGGTTCGGCGGATTTCCCAAGCTTGTTCGATTTCGGCTATGTATCGGTCAACGGCACGACCGTGACGCAACTAAGCCTTGACACCTCGACCAACTCGACTGCCTGGGCAAAGCAGGTTGTCAATCTGAGCGCTTATGCCGGCCAAACGGTGACGTTGCGGATCGGCGCTGAATGTGACTTCTCGGACAACAGCAATTGGTTCATCGATGAAGTTGGCTTCCAAAGCACGCCGTAGCGCGCCACGCGCCGCAACGCAACCTTGAACGACGGGGCCGGTGATGAGCCGGCCCCGTTTGTGTTTAGAATCTATCTCATAACCCGCCAGGTGACTGTCACTGGGCAACGCTGCGCATTCATTTTCAAGTATTTGCTGCCCAGTGACAGTCACCTAAAATCAAGTTTAGAGATAGGTCTTAACCGCACAGAGCGCAAAGAACATCGGAGATGATAGAATGCCGCCACTCACGGGGCGCGTATGAGCGATGGCGATAACATCCACACTGGCGACATTAAAGGTAAGGGCATCGCTGTTGGCGCGGGCGCGACGGCGGTAGTATATGAAGCCGCGCTCCCGCCCGCCCTCAGCCTGCATCAACTCCCCGCCCCACCACGCGATTTCACCGGACGCGCCGCGGAACTGAAAACGCTGCGCCCCCTGCTGCGCGAGGGTGGCGTAACGATCTGCGGCCTGCACGGGCTGGGCGGCGTGGGCAAGACGGCGCTGGCGCTCGTGCTGGCCGATGAACTGAAAGCCGCATACCCCGACGCGCAGTATTACCTCAACCTACGCGGCGCGGCGGAGCAAAAACCACTCACATCCGCCGAAGCGATGGCGCACGTCATCCGCGCGCACTACCCCGAAAACAAACTGCCCGATGACGAACAGCAATTGCGCGGGCTGTACCACACCACGCTGCATGGGCAGCGCGCGTTGCTGTTATTGGACAATGCGCGCGACGCGGTACAGTTGGAGCCACTGATTCCGCCGCCGACCTGTTTGCTGCTCATCACCTCCCGGCAGAAGTTTTATCTCGCGGGATCGTACGAACAGGATTTAGAGGCACTCAGCGCAACCGAGGCCGATGAATTACTGCGGCGGATCGCTCCGCGCGTTGGCGAGGCCGGGGCGGAGATTGCGCGATTGTGTGGCAACTTGCCGCTGGCGCTAACCCTGGCCGCGCGCCGATTGCGCGAAGACCGAACGCTGACGCCCCAGGACTACCTCCGCCAGCTAAGCGATACTCAGCAACGGTTGAAACTCACGGGTGTGGGCGCCGCGCTGCAATTGAGCTATGACCCGCTCGCACCTGAACTGCAACAGCGTTGGTGCGCCCTGTCCGTTTTCCCGGCTGATTTTGACCGCGCCGCAGCAGCCGCGGTGTGGGCCATAGACATGAGTACTGCGCAGGAAACATTGGGGGAGTTGGTGCGGAACTCGTTGGTGGAGTACACCGAGCATCCAACTCCCCACGATGCTGAAAAGCACACAATGGCAGAGGGTAATGTGCCCTCCCATGTCTCCGTGACGCAGGAAGAACTGACCAATGAGGCGACTGCTGGTCGGTTTCATCTCCACGACCTCGCCCGCGAATTTGCTGCCACTCGCTTGCCTGACCTTGAGCGTCTGGCCGCCGCCCAGCGCCAAGCTGATCATTACCTCAATGTCCTGTGGGCAATCGATAGGCTTTACAAGCAAGGCGATCAGTACACCATGCGCGGACTGAGGCTGTTTGACCGGGAATGGACCAATATTGAAGCCGGGCAAGCTTGGGCGGCGGCGCATCTACAACAGAATATCGAAGCTGCCCGCCTATGTAGCGCATATCCTGATGCCGGGGTGTATGTCATGGATTTGCGGCAGCATCCGCGCGACGTTATTCGCTGGCGGGAAGCCGCGCTGCTCGCCGCGCGGCGTCTGGGTCAGCGTTCAATGGAAGGCATACATCTGGGCGTCCTCGGCATTGTGTACTTTCGGCTGGGCGATGCACCTAAGTCCATTCAACTTTATGAGGAACAATTAGCGATTGCCCGTGAGATCAATGATCTGCCAAGTGAAGGGAGCGCTCTCAACAATCTTGCTATCACCTATGCAGACTTGGGCCACACCCGGCGAGCGATCGATTACTTCACGCAAATCGTGGGTGTCATGCGGATGAGTGGCGATCTTCGCGGCGAGGGTGCTGCCGTTGGAAACCTTGGCAACGCGTATGCCCTGCTCGGTGAGACGCGCAAAGCCATTGAGTATCACAGCCAGAGGCTCGACATTGCCCGCAAGATCGGTGACCGCCGCGGCGAAGGCAATGCCCTCGGCAACCTCGGCAATGCTTACAGCGATCTGGGTGACGCTCAAAAAGCCCTTGAGTATTATCAACGGCAACACGTGGTCACCAGCCAGATCGGTGACCGCCGTGGCGAAGGAAATTCGCTTTGGAATACAGCCCGGGCATTTGAAGCACTCGGCGACCGCGAACAGGCCATCGCCCAAGCCGAGGCTGCGCTAGAGGTTTATAAGCAAATTGAAAACCCGAATGCCGGACAAGTGCAACAGCGATTAGGGGAGTGGCGGAGTGGTCAATCGAAATGATACTATCGCCCAGTGCATCAATCGCCCCTTGACCGAATGTTCCTCACCTCTGTCCCTTCCCTTAGCCACACCTGGCCTGGCCACCCCGAGAACGCCGCGCGCGTGCCGGCCATATTGAAAGTCATTCAGTCATCGGTCATCAGTCATCAGTGCTTCAGTGTCGAGCCGCGGCCCGCGACGATGGAGGAACTGACGCGGGTGCATCCGCGCGATTTCGTGGAGGCGCTCGAACGGGTGATGGCGCAAGCGCCGGGCTACGTTGATCACGCGCCGACCTACATCACCCCGGAGTCATTCGAGTGTGCGCGGCTCGCGGCGGGCGCGGCCTGCGCGGTGGTGGAGCAGTCCCTAATCCCTAATCCCTCACCCCCTGAGGGATTAGGGATTAGGGATTACAGCGCGTTTGCGCTCATCCGCCCGCCCGGCCACCACGCCACGCCGACGCAGGCGATGGGATTTTGTTTGTTCAACAACATCGCCATCGCCGCACGGCACGCCCAGGCCTTAGGGGCGCGCAAAGTGATGATCGTGGACTTCGATGTCCATCACGGCAACGGCACGCAGGCTGCGTTTTACGAAGATGATTCGGTGCTCTTCGTCTCCACGCATCAAGACGGCATCTATCCGATGAGCGGCGAAGTGGAGGAGACCGGGGAGGAGGCGGGGCGCGGGTACACGGTCAACGTGCCGCTGCCGGCCGGCGCGGGCGATGCGGCGGCTGAGGGCATCATGGCCGAAATCATCCGCCCGCTCGCCGACCGCTTTCAGCCGAATATGCTGCTCGTGTCGGCGGGATACGACGCGCACTGGAAAGATCCGCTGGCCGCGCTGCAATTCACCTGCACCGGCTACTATCGGATGGTGCACGCGCTGCGCGAGATCGCGCTGCAACATTGTGTCGGGCGTATCGTCTGTGTGCTGGAAGGCGGCTATGACCTCGACGCCCTCGCGCACAGCGCCCTCGCCTCGGTGCACGCGCTGCTCGGCCACGACTCGGCCCCCGACCCGCTCGGCCCCGCGCCCTATCGCGAGCCGGATGTCAGCGCCCTCATCGCCCAGGTTCGGGCACTGCATGGCTTGTGAGTGTAAAACTTGTACACGGATGACACGGAAAACTCAAATCGCGCAGTGCTATCCGTGTTTTCCGTGAAATCCGTGTCCAACCGCTTTTCTTTGCGCCCTATGCGTCTTTGCGTTAAAGCTTTTTTCCCAACTGGTTGCAAAATGAGTTAATTCGTAGGATACTGCCTCATGAGGAGCGGTAACGTTATGGCCACCATTCCCCTGCGCACGTACTTTCAACACATCGATCACTTCATCGAGCAAAAGCAATTCGATGAAGCCATCGCCCACTGCAAGCACATCCTCAGCCATCACCCGAAAAGCCTCGAAACGTACCGGATGATGGGCAAGGCCCTGCTCGAGAAGAACCGCTTTGGCGACGCGGGCGACATCTTCCAGCGCGTGCTATCGTCGGTGCCCGATGACTTTATCTCGCACGTCGGCATGGCCATTGTGCGCGAAGATGAAGGCAACCTCGAGGCAGCGCTCTGGCACATGGAGCGTGCCTTCGAGTCGAACCCAGCCAACGGCCCGGCGCAGGAGGAACTCCGCCGCCTGTACGGCCGGCGCGATGGGGCCGTGCCGCCACGGGCGCAACTCACACGCGGCGCCCTCGCCCGTATGTACGTGAAAGGGGAGCTGTATCCACAAGCCGAGATGGAGTTGCGCGCCGCGTTGCGCGACGACCCCGAGCGGCTCGACCTCAGCCTGCTGCTCGCCCGCGTCTTGCTCGAGACCGGCCGCCGCGCGGAGGCCGCCGACCTGGCGCAGACCCTGCTGCAAAAAATCCCGTACGGCCTCGAAGCGCTCCGCATCCTCTCCGAAATCCTCACCCAACAAAATCGCGCCGACGAGGCCCGCTTTTATCACCAACGCCTCGTCTCACTCGATCCATATGAAGCGTACGCCAACGGCCACAGCGCCACCACCGTTGGCGCGGAAGCCGTACGTGTGCCGGAACTCGGCGAGGCCGAGGGCCAGGAGGCCGCGCTCGCC
>JBQTJD010000169.1:0-5845 GCA_052387475.1 Anaerolineales bacterium
AACGACTCAATGCCCGCGTTCGCCGCGAATGTAGGGCAGGCCCAGGGCCGCCGGCGCGCCGAGGCGTTGGCGCAGGGCTGCGCGCGACCCGACGACGAGCACGATGATGGTAAACGCGTACGGCAGCATCTGCATGAAGAAGCCCCAGTACGGATTGTAGTAGAGGGGATTGGGAAAACCGAACAGCACTTGCGGGCCTTGAATGTCGAGGATCACGCGGCGCAATGCCCCGAACGCGTAGGAGCCGAAGGCGGCGCGCCACGGATCCCACTGCGCGAAGATGACGAGGCCCACCGCAACCCAGCCCTGCCCCGAGGTCGTCAATTCGATGAACCAGCCCGGTGAGACGGCCAGGCTGATGGTGCCGCCCGCCAACCCGGCCAGCATTCCGCCGAAAAACACGTAGGCATAGCGCAGGCGATAGACGTTAAGGCCCATCGCGTCGGCGGCGGTGGGGTTCTCTCCGACGGCGCGCAGGTGCAAACCGGGCCGGGTGCGGTTGATGTAATACCACGCCGCCGGGAGCATGAGGTAGCCTATGTACACCATCACGCTGTGTTCGGTGAACAAGACCGGGCCAAGAAAGGGGATGGCCGAGAGCAGTGGCACGGTGAGCTTCGGCAATAGCGTGATCGTGCCCGCCTTGCTCAGGCCCTCGCCGAAGACAAGGCTCAAGCCCGTGCCGAGGAACGTGAGCGCCAGGCCGCTCACCACTTGATCCGCCTGGAAGTGAATCGTGACAATGCCATGCAGGATCGCGAGCAATCCGGACAACAGCATCGCCATCAGCAAACCCAGCCAGCCGTTGCCGGTGGCCGCCGTCACGCTGAAGGCGGTCATCGCGCCCAGCAGCATCATGCCTTCCACGCCCAGATTCAGCACGCCCGAGCGCTCAGCAAAAATCTCGCCTAGCGTGGCAAATAGCAGCACGGTGCCGCTGGCGACGCCGGCTTGCAGTATGATGATCGGGTCCACGGATCAGGCCTCCGCCCCGGCGCGCACGAGGCGCACCCGATAGCGCAACAGCACGTCGCTGGCGATCAACATGAACAGGATGATGCCCTGGATCAGGCGCGGCACGCCCGCCGGTTGTATCTCACGCCCGGCCAGAATCAAGCCGCCGAACAAAATCGAAACGATGATGACGGCCACCGGATTCAGCTTCGCCAGCCAGGCGATGATGATGCCGGTGAACCCGTAGCCCGGCGAGATGGAGGTCTGCAAGCGATGCACGACCCCGGCGATCTCCGACATGCCGGCCAGCCCGGCCAGCGCGCCGGAGGTCATCATCACCAGCACGGTGTTGCGCACGATGTTGATACCAGCGTACTCAGCCGCGCGCGCGTTATCGCCGATCAGGCGAATCTCGTAACCCCAGCGGCTGCGATACAGGATGTACCACACGACGGCAACGGCGATCAACGCGAAGATCATCCCGGCATGCGTCGTCAGGCCGCGCAGCAGCGGCGCCTGCTTGCCAAAATCGCCCAGCCGCAACAGCCAGGCGGTCCTGGGGAAGGTCGCGCTCATTTGGAAGCCGCCCTCGCTCCACACGGCAAAGACAAAGAAGTTCACCAGCGCGACGGCAATGTAGTTCATCATCAACGTGGTGATGATTTCGTTGACGTTGAGTTTGGCTTTGAGCAGGCCGGGGATCAGGCCCCACAGCGCGCCGCTGACCATGCCCGCCATCAGCATAGCCGAGATCATCCACCAGCCCGGCGACTCGGGCGACACAATCCCGGCCAGCACCACGGCGCTGGCGCCGAGCGCGCCCATATAGAACTGCCCCTCCGCGCCGATGTTCCACAGCCGCATACGAAAGGCCAGCGCGCACGCCAATCCCACCAGCATCAACGGCGTGGCTTTGACCAGCGTATCGGAAAACACGCCCAGGTCGCCGAAGGCGGCTTTGCCAATGTGGGCGTACACCGCCAGCGGATCGCCGCCCACCCACCACAACGCCACCGCCCCCAACAGCAATGCGATGATGATCGCGCCAACCGACACGACGGGCGACAGCCAGCGCGGCACATCGAGGCGCGGCTCGATGCGGAGAGAAAATGGCAACCGGTAATTGCGGGTTGAAGTTGTCGTCATGCGCGCCCTTTCTGTTTCTTCCCGCCCGTCATCAGCAACCCGATTTTCTCCACGTCGTGATCGGTCACTTCGCCGACGATCTCGCCTTCATACATGACCACGATGCGGTCGCTGAGGGCGAACAACTCTTCCAGTTCTTCCGACGAGAGCAGGAGGGCGGCCCCGGCCTCGCGCTGGGCGAGGAGCAATCTCTGCACGCCCTCAATCGCGCCCACGTCCAGGCCGCGCGTGGGTTGCATGGCGATCAGTAATTTCGGGTGCGCGGACAGTTCGCGCGCCAGAATCATGCGCTGCAGGTTGCCGCCGGAGAGCAAACGCGCCGACGTTTCAATGCTGGGCGCGAGGATGGAATACTCGTCTTTCAGCGCCTGGGCCGCTTTGCGCGCCGCCGTGTAATTGAGCGACCAGCCGTTCGCCAGCGGCGACAGGCGATACGTCTTCATAATCACGTTGTCGGTGATGCTCAGATTGGGCGCAGAGCCGACGCGCGTGCGGTCTTCGGGGACGTGCGCCACTCCCTGGTGAAGGGCCGCCAGCGCCGATTTATTGGACACATTCTCGCCGTTCACCACAATCCGGCCCGAAGTGCAATGGCGCAAGCCAGTAATCACTTCGGCCAGTTCACTCTGGCCGTTGCCGGCCACGCCGGCCACGCCCACCACTTCTCCAGCGCGCACCGTCAGTGAGACGTTCTTCAGCGCGGGCAGGCCCTTGTCGTTGTCGGCGCAAACCTTATCCAGCGTGAGCACCACCTCGCCGGGCGTGTGCGGCTTTTTGTCCAGATCGAAAATGACGATGCGGCCTACCATCAGCTTCGCCAATTCGGGGATCGTGGTTTCGGCGGTCTTCAACCCGGCGGCGGTCACTTTGCCCTGCCGCAGAACCGTCACGCGGTCGGCCACGCTCATCACTTCGTTCAACTTGTGGCTGATGAAGACGATGGACTTGCCCTCGGTCACCATGGCGCGCAGAGTCTTGATCAGGCCTTCGATTTCCTGCGGCGCGAGCACTGCCGTAGGCTCGTCCATGATCAGCACCTGCACGCCGCGATAGAGCATCTTGAGAATCTCGACGCGCTGTTGCTCGCCGACGGAGAGTTGCCAGACTTTGGTCTGCGGCGTGAGCTTGAGACCGAAGCGTTCGCCCAGCCCAGCCATGCGCCGGTCGTACTCGGATAGACGCATGAAGAAGCGCGGCTCGTCGAGGCCCAGCAAGATGTTTTCGGTGACGGTCTGCGAGGGGATGAGGGTGAAGTGCTGGTGGATCATGCCGATGCCGCGCGCAATGGCATCGCGTGGGGAATTGAAACTGGCGGGTTTGCCGGACACGCTGATCGAACCGGCCTCCGGCTTGTACAGCCCGGCCAGCACGCTCATCAGCGTGCTTTTGCCCGCGCCGTTCTCGCCCAGCAGGGCGTGAATCTCGCCCACGCGCAGATCAAAATCCACATGATTGTTTGCCAGCACGCCGGGAAAGCGTTTGACAATGCCGCGCATCTCAACAGCCAGTGGAGGCTGAGTCATAGGTTCTCGAGTCAGGGAAGATACGCACGCGGTGGGTGTAGCGCGTGTCGCGTATTGCGCGGCCTGTCACTCGAACCGCGCAATACGCAACACTTCAGAGTGTCAGCGTCTGACTATTGGAGCTTGGGAAGCTCGGCCGTGATGCCCTCCGCCCACCAGTACATGCCGGTCTTGCAGGGCACGGCGCCGCCGGCGAAGCAGTCAATGTCAATCTGCTCGATCTTGCTGCCCTCCGGGACGACGACGTTACCCTTGTTATCTTTGATGGGGCCGGCGAACACATCGAAGCGGGTGAACGTGCCCGCCAGCGCCGCCGCGAGGGTGTCCTTCACCAACTGCACGTCCGCGGCCGGCAGGTCCTTCACGCCCGGCTGCGGGGTCTGGCCTTCCATGAACCCGTACAGGCCCATCGCACCCGCGTCGGCATCAAAGTATTGAAAGCCCGGCACGTGCGTGCCCGCTTTGGTTTCTTCGGCGATCTGCGCGTAAATCGGGCCCCAGTTCCAGTAGGGGGCCGTCAGGCAGCCGGCAGTCTGGCACGCGCCGACGTGATCGTAGTTCACGCCCCATTTGCCTTTCTCCGTGGCCACATCGCCGGCAGCCGGGGTGTCCGCGCCAGTGAAGACCACCTGCACGCCGGCGTCAAAGAGCGAGGCCGCGCCTTCTTTCTCAACCACCGGGTCGTGCCAGGTGTTGATCCAGCGCACATCCATCGTACACTCCGGGCAGGTGCGCTTCATGCCCAGCGCGATGGCGTTGCCCAGCCGCAATTCTTCAGGGATGGGGAAGGTCGCCAGATAGCCGAGCCTCGGGTTGCCGTCGGTCTTGGCCCGCGACCCGGCCAGCATCCCGGCGATGTATTTGAAGACCTCCATCGCGCCAAACATATTGCCGTAATTCTTGCCGTTGGTCTTGAACCCGGTCAGGTGGATGAACATGATGTCGGGAAAATCCTCCGCCACCGTGGCCATCGGGTCCATGTAACCGAACGAAGTGCCGAAGATCAGGTCGAAGCCCTTGCGCGCCAGCGAGCGGAAGACCTGCTCGGAATCCGCGCCCTCCGGCACCAGTTCGATGTAGGCGACGTGACTGTCGGGCACGTTCTGCTCGACGTACAGCAGGCCCTCGTAGTGCGCCTGGCTCCAGCCGCCGTCGTTGTGCGGGCCGATCAGCACCATCGCGACGTTGAACTTGCCCTGTTCGATGTCGGGGATTTGCAACCCGCCGGTTTCAGGCGCCTGGGTCGGGGCGCTCACCGTCGGCGCGGGCGCCTGGGGCGTCGGGGTGGCCGCCGGCGCGCAGGCGGCCAGGATGAGGGCACTCATGGCCAGGCCGCTGACGAGTTTGAATATCAGTCGTTTCATGGGCATCTTCTCCTATTGAGATTTCTAAAGCAGGCGAATCGAAACTGTGTGAATCACGGATTGGCCTTGAGTACAACCACCTCCTTTCGAATCTCTCTGCAGTATGGCGAAGCTATGACAATGTTGATTTTGAATGTGCGTGGGCGTTGGACACGCTCTTATTGTAATCGAACCTACCGCCGTTACTCAATAACTCACCTTACGCAAGGTGACTGTCACTGGGCAGCCTGCACTCGGAAGTTCCAGTCGCTCTATTGCCCAGTGACAGTCACCTGAAGTCGCCCAAGCTGCGTAAGGTGAGTCAATAACCCGGCGCATCAAGCCGGGCGTCCGTGAGGGGTCACCCGGACGGGGGCCGGCGGCGGTACCCGGCCAGAAAACGCCGGGCGATATACCGTGCGCTTTCAACCACGAAGACCAGCGCCAGCGGCGCTAGCACAATCCCCAACTCCCACGGCCCAATCTGCCGAAAGAACGCCAGCCCGCACGCCAGAATAGCGCCGAGCGTCAGCAGCAACGGAAACCACAAGTGATGACGCGCGAGCATGGATTAGTTCACCGATGAACGAGCGGGAGATAGAGTCGTTGAGCAACCACCACGAATGAGTCGACCAACGCGCCTGTGCGCGAGAAAAACTCAAGCGTCATTTGGGCGGCGTCCACCCGCACCCGCATTGCGCCGTAATCGGCGTTGTAGCGCACCTGGCTTCCGGCCAGCGGCGTCCCAAAGGCGTAAATCGAGTTGCCGCCCAGCCCGTTGACGAAGTACGGCAACCCGCCAACGCTCAATCGTTCATAGGTAACGTCAGTACGGGATAAGGAACTCCTTGGGGTAAGCTGGGGTTGCGACCAACCAGC
>JBQTJD010000170.1:0-2803 GCA_052387475.1 Anaerolineales bacterium
TCGGGGTGGTCGCGGTGATCGAAGACGAGCAGTTGTTGTTTGCCGTGGCGTTCGCGCGTGATGTAGGCCATTGCCTTCTGCTTCATGCTTCACGGCCGAATGAAATCGGCGGCCTTTACAGGGAAACCCGCTGAAGCGGGTTTCGGCGTTCGATTTCCACAGCGGAACTACAATCTGTTGAGAAACTCACTTTGGTAGTTGTACATGAGTCTGTCAAGTTCCCAGCCCTCCAACTGCGCCTCATGAGCTGCGCTTATAAAAAACCGTTCTGCTTCATCGTAGTAATCAAAGGAGACACGCAATTTGCTGGCGATCTTTTTTATGCGAGCGTCAATCGCAATCGAGTCCCGAAACTTCTCATGGTAAACGTCCATCATAATATTCCGTGCATACTTATCGCCAATTCCCGGAAAGTCATCGAGAAAGGCAATCATGTCTTCGCGGCTGGATTTCGCCAGGAGCACGTCCTTTGCTGCAAGCAGTCCACCCATGCCTTCAATCCGCTCCAAGCACGAGGAAAGAAAAACCGCTTTGCGCCTTGGCCATCTCACCCCAGCTTTCTCTAGAGTTTTCCTTATTTCGGTGATGCGTTGTTTGCTGGATATAGCTTTTAGTCTGTCGTAGGCTACTTGCTCATAGAGGCTGGCGTTGTTCTTGAGCTCGGCCCACCCTGCAGAACGCCCCATTGTTGCAAAGCTTTGTAGAAGATAGTGCCACAAAAAATCTGGCCGATGAATATCCGCCTGTCTAGCTTTGTGGGCATTCAATCTGTCTTGATGCTTCATGGCCAAATCCTTCGCGATTTCCGCGAGTCTTTTCCGTGCGTGGTCATAGTCTTTCATCTTTCCGTCTCCCTCTCACGCGACAACTCGGTCGGCATGGGCACATGGATAGCAAGACCGTTCGTTTCCCCTGTTTCCCGCTTCTCCTTTAGCTTGCCAATGCGTTCAGCCCTTCCACCAGCCTCTGCGCTGCGCCTAGTGTGCGCTCAGGTGGGGTGGCATATGAGAACCGAACCCACTCCGCACCATACTCGGAGAAGTAGATGCCGGGCACGACGGCCAGGCCGTGCTGTTCTGCGAGATACTGGCCGAGTGGCTCGCTATCCTTCCAGCCTTTGGCCTTCAGCCACTTGCCCACATTGATGAAGGCATAATAGCCCTTGCCGAGGATGTGCTGGAAGTTGTGCTCGACCAGGAAATCTTTGAGCGTTTTGCGGCTGGCATTGGTCGGCTCAATGATAGTGCGCGCGGCTTTCTCGAAACCCATTTCGTAAGCAGCCTGCGCCACCGCCAGCGAGAAGTAGCTGGGGATGACGGAGTGCGATGCGCGCGCAACGGTGAACTTCACCACGTCGTCGCTGGCAATCAAATGGCAGTTGCGGATGTTGCTGCCGCCGAGCGATTTGGTGATGCCGTCGAGGAACATCAGCCGCTTACGCTCGTCGGCGTCGAAGTGCTTGATGAAGGTGTTGAGGTTCATCGGCTGCTCGTCGGTGACGTAGTGATACATCCAATCGAACAGTACGAAGGCCACGCCCGCCGCCAGCGCCGCTTTTGCCAGCGCCACTTGCTTCTCGACGGTGATGGTCAGACCGGTGGGGTTATCCGGGTTGGTGATGACGAGGCCGGCGATCTTCCGCCCATCGCGCGCGGCGAAGGCCACGCACTCGCGGATGGCATCTTCGGAATACGCCCAGCCCTCAGACTCGTGGCCGGGCGCGAGCAGCACGTTCGCGCCCACGCCGTACGGCCCCCAGTTATAGCTGATCCACGGCACACGACTCACAATCACCAAATCGCCCAGCCGCCCGTGGCCGAGCGCCATCATCGCCGTGTACGCCTTCACCAGCGCGTCGCGACCACCCTGCGTCCCGATCACATTGCCCGGCCCCAATCCCGTCGCGGCCTCCAGCTTCCAATACTGCTCCGCCACCGCCTTCCGATATGCCTCCGTGCCGAATGGCATGTCGTACGCGGTGCCGTGCTCGATTTGCAGTTGCGCCGCGCGCTCCAAAATCTCACGCGACACGCCGGGCAAACTTGCGCCGCCATCGCCCTGCGAGGCGTCGAAAGTGATGCCGTTCGGATATTTCTGTTTGTACACCGACAAGCTTTTGTTGATGAGGAACATCCGCGAGGGCGGGATGGTGGCAAGCTGTGTGAGGTAGTCGCCGACCGGCACGAGGTTGGCAGCGGGCAGGTTGTAAACGGGGGTGTCGGGTGAAGACATAGGCGGACGAAGGACGATAGACGAATGACGAAAGCGAACACCGCCACTTTCGTCGTTCGTCGTCCGTCTTCCGTCGAAAAAAAAGCCCCGGCGGGTATGCCGAGGCGAAATTATTGCTGACGAGCCGCGACGACACCCTTACAGAATTGGCTTGCGATTAGTGTCGGTGCGGCGGTTGGTGAACACGCGGCGAGTGTAGCATGGGGCGGCGCAACGCGTCAACGTCTCGCTGGCGCGAGAAAGACAAAAGCGACTCGGGGCTTTTGGGCAGAATGCCGAGAAAAAGTGCTTGACTTGCCCGGCGCGGGTGTGCTATCGTCTCCGCAATGCAATCCCAAGCCAATTTGGCCGCGCGCTTCTACTTTTGGTTCTACTTTAGCCGCCCCATCGAGCGGTTGCTTGCGTTTGAGTAGAACTTGGGAAGCAAAGGATAGTCACTCATAACCGCGAAGCAGCCGCTTCGCGGTTTTTTGTTGCCCCGCCCCTCTCCCAGCGGGAGAGGGGTTGGGGTGCGGGCGAACTCTATGCCGATAAGAGGTCTGCGCGGCGCGACCGTCGCCGAAACGAATAC
>JBQTJD010000171.1:0-3600 GCA_052387475.1 Anaerolineales bacterium
TTTGTTGCACCTACGGCGATGGGGTGGCGGACATCAATGTCCAGGCGCTGATTGACTTCCACCGCGCGCAGAAAACCCGCGCCACCCTTACGGCTGTCCAACCTCCCGGACGTTTCGGAGCCTTCAACCTGCCTCACGATCAAAACAAAGTTCCCAGCTTTATCGAGAAGCCACAGGGCGACGGCGCGTGGGTGAACGGCGGTTTCTTCGTCATGGAGCCGACTGTGTTCGATGAGATCGAGAGCGATGCAACGGTATGGGAGCGTGAGCCGATGGAACGCCTGGCCCAGGCGGGCCAACTAGCGGCCTATCGGCATCGTGGCTTTTGGCAGCCGATGGATACTTTGCGCGACAAAATTTACCTCGAAGGTCTGTGGGAAAATCGCAAAGCGCCATGGAAAATCTGGTAACGCAGCGACGGGTGGCGGGGATATCGAGAAAGGTAGAGACTCTATGCGGATCTTGGTGACTGGTACGGATGGCTACATTGGCGCTTGGCTCGGGCCGACGTTAATAGAACGCGGGCACACGGTCGTCGGCCTCGACACCGGCTTCTATCGCGCTGGCTGGTTGTATAACAACGGCATCGCACGGCATCCGGCCACCCTCGTGAAAGACATCCGCCGCATCACGACCGAAGACCTGGCTGGCTTTGAGGCGGTCGTGCATTTGGCGGAGTTGTCCAACGATCCGCTGGCCCAGCATAAACCGGAAATCAGTTACCAGATCAATCATCACGGCTCGGTTGCGCTGGCGCGCCTGTGCAAACAAGCCGGCATTCAGCGCTTCGTATATACGTCCTCGTGCAGCGTATACGGCGTGGGTTCGGGGGATGAGGCGATGACCGAAGAATCGCCCACCAACCCACAAACGGCTTACGCCCACTGCAAAGTGCTAGTGGAGAGGGATGTCTCGGCGATGGCCGATGACCGGTTCTCACCGACCTTCCTTCGTAACGCCACCGCCTACGGCCCCTCGCCGCGCATGCGCTTCGACATTGTCCTCAACAACCTGGCCGGTCTGGCGTGGACGACGCGTGAGATCAAGCTGACGAGCGATGGCACGCCGTGGCGGCCGCTGGTGCATGTGCGCGATATCTGTGAGGCCATCGCCAGTGTGCTGGAAGCGCCGCGCGAGGTGGTGCACAATCAAACCCTCAACGTCGGTGACACGCAGGAAAATTATCGCGTTCGCGAAATCGCCCAGATCGTCTCCGAGACGTTTACCGGCTGCGCACTGACGCTGGGCAAGAACGATAGCGATAACCGCAGTTATCGGGTCTCGTTCGACAAAATCCGTGAAGTCCTCCCCAGCTTCGAATGCCGGCGCACGGCGCGGATCGGCGCACAGGAACTTCACGATGTCTTCCAGCGCATCAGCCTGACGGAAGAGACTTTTAAGCACCGGGCTTTTACACGCCTCAAACAGCTTCAATACCTGGCTGACACCGGCCAGCTCGACGCCGAGTTTTTCTGGAAGTAAGCCCCATGCACGTCCTCAAAAAGATTTACCTCGCGGCAGTGTTGCTGGCCCTGATCGCGAGCATGGTCGTGGCACGCCCCGCCGCCTCGCAGGATGGTGATTACGATTGGCGCCGCGATTGGGCCGTCGTCGCCGGCTTCGCCGTTGAGCTTGACACGCAGGGCTATCAATTTCCGACCGCCATCGCCTTCATTCCCAACCCCGGAAGCGGGCCTAACGATCCGCTCTATTTTGTGACTGAAGTGCGCGGCCAGGTCAAAGTCATCACCAATGACCGCACCGTACATACGTTTGCGGAGAAGTTCCTGCAAACCGAGTTCACCACCGAAGCACCCAACCGCGAGGCCGAGTTTGGCGCGGCGGGCATCTGCCTCGATGCGGAGCGTGGCTATGTGTTCGTCACCTTTGCGTATCAGGATGAGAACAAGGTGCTACACAACAACATTGTCCGCTTTCAATCGGAGCCTGGGACATTTTCGCTGCAACCGTCCGGCCAAACCGCCTTCACCGAGGTGTTCGCACGTTACCCAACCGGCCCGTCACATCAGATTGGCGGTTGCCAGGTACAGGGCGATCACCTCTTTGTCGGCGTCGGCGATGGGTTTAACTCGCCGCGCGGCAGCCAGCAACTCGACACCATTCACGGCAAACTGCTGCGCATGACGCTCGATGGCCGGCCTGTGCCGGATAATCCCTTTTATCAGGATAGTGACGTTCAAAAATCCGAGAACTACATCTGGGCTTACGGCTTGCGGAATCCGTTCAGCCTCAAGTTGTTGGGGCAGCGTGTCTTCGTCACCGATAACGGGCCGGACCTCGACCGCTTTCTCGAGATTCAGAAGGGCGTGAATTATCTATGGGATGGAAGCGACCAGAGCGTAGCCGCCAGCGCGGACGTTGTCATTGTGCCCAGCCGCAGCCCGGTGCAAATGGATTACTATCCGAAGGGTTCTCCGCTTTTCCCGGATGCTTATCGAGATCAATTTTATATCTCAGTCGCCAGCTTCGACGCGGAGCAGGGCCGCTTGCCCGGTATCCTTTTGCTAGAGTACGGGCTGGACGAACATCGCGCCCTCAGTGCTCCGGCGACGCTGCTGCAATATCTCGGCTCCACTGAGCAGGGCGTCGTGGGCTTGGCCTTTGGCCCGGATGGGTTGTACTTTGCCCCGATCATGCCTAACGCTGCAGGCGTCAGCGCCGTCTTCAAGATCACGTACGAACCCGCAGGTAACTATCCGTTTCATCCCCAGCCCACGCGCGAACCCATTATGCTCATGTACGAGAAAGGGTGCCTCGGCTGCCATAGTATAGAAGGACAACTAAAAGGCGGCACCGCCGGCCCGCGCCTCGATCAGGCCGCGCTGATGGAACGCTTGCAAACCCAACTCACCTCGGACGCGTATCGAAAACAAATCGAAGCGATCGAACAACTGGATCAGGAACCACAGCGCTCGTATGCCGCGGCGCGCAAGGAAGTGCTGGCCGCGCAGGGCCTCGATCGGATCCACACATGGATCAAGTATCGCGTGCAGGAGCCGAAGTTCGACAACGCCTACACCCAAATGCCCAACCTCGGCGTCACACCCGAAGAGGCCGAAGTTATCGCGACCTTTCTGACGACCCTTCCAAATCAATCTGGCGGCCCGCTGCCGTTTCTGCCCGAACAGCCGCGCTATCCGCATGTAGCGCTGGCCTTTGGCAGCGGGTTGGGCCTGGGTGTCATCGGGTTGTTCGCGGCTCAATGGGCGCGCCGGCGCTTCCAATCCGCCAGGGCGAAAAAAGTGGCGGATGAGGGTTGAGCCATGATCTTTTCCGAAACGAAGTTGTCCGGGGCGTACCTCGTTGACTTGGAGAAGCGCGGCGATACGCGCGGCTTCTTTGCCCGTGCGTACTGCCAGCGCGAGTTCACCGAGCACGGGTTGATGACGACGATCGTGCAGACCAACGTCTCGTTCAGCCAGACCAAAGGCACACTGCGCGGGATGCACTACCAAGCCGCGCCATATGCCGAAGCCAAGCTCATCCGCTGCACGCAAGGGTCAATTTTTGATGTGGTCGTTGACCTCCGGCCCGAGTCACGGACTTGCCAAGCATGGATCGGTGTGGAACTGAGCGCGG
>JBQTJD010000172.1:0-9015 GCA_052387475.1 Anaerolineales bacterium
CGAAGACGGTCTCGGTGCGAAAGTAGATGTGGATGGTGGCGACGTCGAAGTAGAAATTGTTATCCTTGGCCGTCGGGTCGTTGCGGACGATTTCGAGATAACGTTGAAGGAAAGGCCGCCGGCCAAAGACCACATCGTGCCAATACGTCAGCCCGGCGAGGTGGATCTTGGCCTCGGGGTTGGCCTGTTTGGCGGCGAGGTAGGCGACCTTCACCATCCGGTAGTATTCGTGGATCGTGCCGTAGAATTGCGCTCCGTACTCATCCGGTGCGATGTCCGGTTCGTTCCAAATGATGAAGCGATTGACCCGGCCTGCGTAGTGCGTCGCCAATTTGCGGATGAAGTTGGCCCACAAATTCCCAGGGTTGTTCGGGTCGAGCAGGAGGCCGCGCGGCGGGCTGGCATAGGGCGGGCCGTCGGTCGCCCAAGGCGGTGTGCCGCGCAACAGCATCACCATCTCCCGCCCGGCAGCCACGGCCTCGTTCACACGCTGCTCATCGTCGGGCGGCGGCGTCCAATCCTCCGCCGAGGTGGGTTGATAGAGATGCCAGTCGATGAGCAACCGATCCCACCCCACCCGCAACTCGGCCGCCTCCTCCGGCGCCATCCACGCTTCAATCGCGCCGAAGCGCACATCCACCGGCGGCTTGGTTTGTGCGGCGGAGGTGGCTGGCAACAACACAAAGGTCGCTGCCAGAGTCAATATCGTCACTCGTTGCCAAACTCGCATAGCCGTGATTGTGCCACAAGTCCCCAAAGTCGCACACACTTCCGTTCATGAAGACGGGCTGTTCAGACGTTGTGCGCTGATGTCACTCGACGTTACAATCCGGTTTTGTCGCTCACGCCAGCCCAGAGTCACAGATGATGCGTCAATCGCTGCCGAGAGTTTTTCAAGTCGCCGCCGAGGAACGCGCGCCGGTGGCGCTGCTGTTCGCTGAGGCGTTTTGCCTCGGGCTGGCGCGGCTCCTGTTCCAGACGGCGGGCAGCACGCTGTTGCTCCTCAGCTTCGGCGCGGCGGGCCTGCCGTACGTGTATCTCGCCTCGGGTTTTGCCGTGCCGCTCGCCGGCCTCGCCTACGCATGGCTCGAAGGCCGGCTGACGCTGCGGATTTTGTTGCTCGTCAACGTCGGCGTGCTGTTGATCGGCTCGGCGGTATTGTTCGCGGGCACGCTGCTGTGGGCCAGCCCGTGGCCGAGCTTCGGCGTGGCGGTATTCTACGAAGTACTTTGGGCCATGACGGGCCTGGCCCTATGGCCGCTCGCCGGGCGACTGTTCAACGTGCGGCAAGGCAAGCGGCTATTTGGCTTTATCAACTCCGGCGATGTGCTGGCGGCGGTGCTAGGCGGCCTCGCCATCCCCTTCATCGTCAGCGCCTTCGGCATTGAGAGTTTGATCCTCATCGCCTCACTCAGCCTGGTGGGTGCGTTGATCCTCATCGCTGTGATCGTGCGTCGCTATCGGAGCCGGCTGGCATTTGAACCGGTCAACCCGCTGCGCGAGTCGACTGCCGCCCAGCGCGGTTATCTCCTCTCGATCGTTCTCCTCGCGGCGCTGTCGTTCGCCGCGTTCTACTTCATCGACAATATTTTTTATACACTGGTGGATCAAGCCTTTACGAGCGAGGCAGAACTGGCGAACTTCCTCGGCCCGTTTTGGGCGCTGGTGTACGCGCTGACGCTGGTGAGCAATCTCTTCGTGGTCGGCCCCATCATCAGCCGCTTCGGGGTTCGCACGGGACTGTTGCTATTGCCGGTGTTGACCTTTGCCATCACGGGGATAATGCTGGTCAGCAACCTCATGCCGGCCGGCGGCGCACTGTTGTTCGCGCTGGCGGCGTTGAACAATTTGCTGGATTGGGTGGTGCGCGAGACCGTTTATAAATCCGGGTTGCTGGTGCTGTATCAACCTCTGCTGCCACGGGTGCGGGTCTGGGCGCAAACGGCGGTTGAAACGATTGGTCAGCCGCTGGCGCAGGGCGCAGTGGGCCTGGCATTGATCGGCATGAGCGCACTGGCCTTTGGCGTTTCACAATTGACGGCCGTGCTCTTCGGTATGTTAGCCATTGTGCTGGCCCTGACATGGCTGGTGGGTAGTCGTTATCTTGCGGCGCTGACCAATGCTCTCACTCAGCGCCGTTTTGCGAACAGCGCTTTCACACCTACCGAGCGCGCCAGCCTGGCGCTGTTGCGGCAAAGCCTGCGCAGCCCTTATCCGGGTGCTCTGCTCTATGCCCTCGATACCCTTGAGGAAATGCATCACCCGGCGCTGGCCGAAGGGTTGCAAATTGCGCTCAAACACTCGGCTACCGAAGTACGCCGTGAAGGCGCTGCCCGCATCGAACGTCTGGCGCTGGTTGGACTCAGCGGGGACGTTGAGCAACAAATGACCGATGAGCCTGATCCCACCACGCGCGGCGCGCTGGTGCGCGTGCTGGCCGCGCTCAACGGGGCCGATGAGTCGCTCATACCCCTCTTGAATGATCGGCATGAGCCGGTACGCATGGGCGCCATGGTGGGGTTGCTGAAACACGGCCAACTCGATAGCGTGCTGGCCGCCGGGATAGCGTTGCGCCAGATGGCGGAAAGCGCCTCCCCTGCCGAACGGCTCGCCGCCGCCCGCATCATCGGTGAAGTGCGCGCTGCAAGTTTGCAGCGAACGCTCGCTGCCCTGCTTTCCGACGCAGACGTGCAAGTTCGCCGGGCCGCGCTCGACGCCGCCGGGCAAATGGCGCAACCGGTGTTGCTGGCGATGGTGCTCGAAGCCGTGACCGAGCCGGCCACCCGCGCTGCGGCCACCCGCGCCCTCATCGCCGCCGGGGAGGCAGCCTTGCCGGGCATTGCGGCCACGCTGCACTCAAGCAACCCGCCAGCCGAAACAGCCCGGCGGCTCATCCGCGTCGTCGGTCGTCAACCCGGCGCAACGGCGACCCAGCTTCTTCAGGCGCAACTCGCCACCACTGGTAGCGACCGGCGTCATCATGCTCTCACCGCCCTGATGCAACGCAACTATCAGGTTGGGGATGAAGAGCGCGCGCGGATTGAGCAGGGTCTCGCGACGGAGATCGCCGAAGCGGCGCGATTGCTGGCGGCGTTAGGGGATGTGGGGCCGCGCTTGACATCCCTGCCCGCCGAACACCCTTACCGTTTGGATGTGGCCTTGCTCGAAGCAGTGACTGCGTGTCGCGAGCGGATGTTTTTGTGGCTGGCTTTGCTGTACGACTCCGAGGCCGTGCTGCGCGCACGTGATAGCCTGTGGCCGGCCACGCCCGAAACACACGCGCAGGCGTTGGAGATGCTCGACACCCTCATCCCGCAACGGCTCAAGCTACCAGTCTTTGCGCTGGCCGAGAACCTCTCCCCGGCGGAGAGGCTGCGCCGGCTGAGCGCGCTTTTCTCGCCGATGCGCGTCAGCGCCGAAAATCGTCTGCACGAAATCGCGCTCAGCCAGACCGGGTTGTATTCGCATTGGGTGCGTACCTGCGCGCTGTATGCCCTGGCTCAAACGTCACCGCTGGAGGTTGCGCCGCTAAGCCGCCTTGCCCAATCCAACGACAACCCGCTGCTACGCGAGATGGCGCTGTGGACGCTGGCGCAGGCCGACCCACGCACGTATCGCGAGCAATATCATGCCGAACACGGAGGCCACATGCTATCCCTCATCGAGAAGGTCATCATCCTCAAATCGGTCAGCATCTTTGCCGAAACCCCACCCAGTGTGCTTTCCGAAGTGGCGCGTTTGCTCGAGGAAGTGGAACTTGCGCCAAACCAACTGCTGTTTGCGAAGGGCGAGCCGGGCCGCAGTCTTTATCTCATTGTGCAGGGGCGCGTGCGCGTGCATGATGGCGACCACACGGTGAAGGTGCTCGGCCCGCGCACCATCGTCGGTGAAATGGCGGTGCTGGATTTGGAGCCACGGCTGGCATCAGTCACCGCGCTGGAGGACACCCTGTTGCTGCGACTCGATCAGGAAGCGTTGTACGAGCTGATGTCCGACCGGGTGGAGGTGGCGCGCGGCATCATCCGCGTGCTCTCGGGCCGGCTGCGCAACACGGTGGAGGAGTTGACGCACGCGCGGCAAGAGATGGCGGAGGGGTAACGCACGAACACGGGCCACCGGAGACGGGTCACCGACCCGTCTCTACGTAGAGACGCCGTCGCTGCCGCAACCGATGTTGCGGCGCTTAGGTGGGGCGTCTCCGGCTGAGTTATCATGTGGCGGTGATGCCACCTGCTAAATCTGGCCCCGCACCCGGCCCGTCGGGCAGTCATCTCGTTCGACTAAGTCCCCGCTATCCAGCGCGACCCGCTGGAGTTTTTACTTTCCAGCGCCCGCGCCTATAGGGGTGTGGTGCAATTTCCTGTCGGCAACTTGCCGGTGTACGTTGTGTCCGAACCGGATGCGATCAAGCACATCTTGCAGGACAACGCCCGAAACTACCTCAAAGACACGATCCAATTCAACACGCTCTCGCTCGTCACCGGCGATGGGCTGCTCACCAGTGACGGAGACGATTGGCTGCGCCAGCGCCGGCTTATGCAGCCGGCGTTTCACCGCCAGCGCATCGCGAACTTTGGCGCGCAGATGACGGCCGTCACCGAGCGGCATTGTGCTCGACATTGACGCCGAAATGATGAAGCTGACGTTGGAGATTGTGGGGCGCACACTCTTTAGTGTGGATTTGAGCAGTGAGGCGAATGACCTGGTGCGCGCGGTGCTCGTGGCGCTGGATTACATCGTCTATCGCGCGCAGACGCCATGGGCGCTTCCGCCCGGCATCCCGACGCCGCGCAATCGTCAGTTCCGCGCGGCGCTCCACCGGCTCGACCACGCGGTAGAGCACTTGCTCCGCGAGCGCCGGGGGCAAGCCAATGGCCACGACGATTTGCTGGCGATGTTGTTGCAAGCGCGCGCCGAGGCGGGAGAGGCGATGAATGACCGGCAACTGCGCGATGAGATCATCACCCTCCTCATCGCCGGGCACGAGACTGTCGCCAGTGGGCTGACGTGGACGTGGCATTTGTTGGCGCACAACCCGCACACCGCCGAGCGTTTGCAGAACGAGATGGCCGAAACACTGAGTGACCACACGCCTACCCATGCCGATGTGCTGCGCTTGCCTTACACGCGGGCCGTCTTCGATGAGGCGCTGCGGCTGTATCCGCCCGCCTGGCTCATCACGCGCAAAGCCATCACCGCTGACCGGCTCAACGGCCACATCATCCCGCCGAACGCCCTCCTCATCATCAGCCCGTACGTCGTCCATCGGCAGCCGCAGTTGTGGCCGGAGCCGGAAGCCTTTCGACCCGAGCGTTTTCTCGCCGAGCCGGAGCACGCGCGCTTTGCTTACTTGCCCTTTGGCGGCGGACCGAGGCTGTGCATCGGCAATGCGTTCGCGCTGATGGAGGGGACGCTGGTGCTGGCGACTGTGGCCCAGCGCTATCGGCTTGCCTCTGTGCCCGGCCACACGGTACGCGCCGAGGCGCTGGTGACCATTCGCCCGCACGGCGGCCTGCCGATGATGCTGAGGCGATTTTAGATTTTGGATTTCAGATTTTAGAATTGGCCTCCGCATAGCGTAGAATGCTTTACAACTAGGAGTTCGCAGTTGGAGTAGGGAAATGTCATTCTGAGCCGCGCAGCGGCGAAGAATCTCTACCTTGCGGATTGAGACCCTTCGCGCGCCAACTAGCCCGCAATGCAAGGCTGGGCGGTCGCGCTCAAGGTGACAAATCCAACCCATGTAACTCCCAACATCTAAAATCCGCCATCTTCAGTCTGCAATTCTTATGCCCCTCACCCACACTGCCACCTTCGCCGTTCGACATTACGAACTCGATGGCTATGGCCATGTGAACAACACCGTCTATCTGCGTTACCTGCAAGAAGCGGCGATACAGGCTTCCACAGCAGCGGGCTACGGACCCGAACGCTACGTGGCGCTCAATCGGGCGTGGCACGTTCACGACACCGAGATCGAGTATTTGCGCGCGCTGAAGTACGGCGATACCGTCAACGTGCGGACTTGGGTGGCCGATTTCAGCAGCGTGCGCTCGCGGCGGATGTATGAACTGTTCCGCGCCGGCAACGATGAACTGGTCGCTCGCGCGTATTCGGATTGGGTCTTTCTCGATACGACCACGGGCCGACCCGCGCCCATCCTGCCCGAACTTCGGTTGGCGTTTTTTCCAGACGGTGAAGCCAGAGCAGTCCTTAAGCGCGACCGCTTCCCGGAACCACCGCCGCCCCCGCCGGGCGCTTTTGTCATGCGCCGGCGCGCGGAGTGGCGCGATATGGATGTCGAGGGCCACGTGAACAACGCGACCTATCTGGCCTACATCGGCGAATGCGCTTATCAGGCCGCAGCTGCCCTCGGCTGGCCGGCCGAACGCACGTGGGCCGAGGGCTTTGGCATCCTCGCCCGCAGGCACCGCATCCAATATCTGCAACCGGCTGTGTATGATGACGAACTTGAAATCAGCACCTATCTTTTCGATGTGGGCGGGGCGTCGGCCACGCGGCACTTTCGACTCGCGCGCGTGAACGATGGCGCGCTGATTGCCCGCGTCAATTCGCTCTACGTTTGGGTGGATCGGGCGACGCTGCGCCCCACCCGCATGCCCGCCCACATCCGCGCCGACATCGCGCCCAACATTGCTGTGACGAAATAGGGCGCACTACTCAGGAAGATGATATGAACGCCGAAGAAGTCTGGGAAGCCTTGCTGTCAGAAGAGCCGCCGCGCATCCGCCACGCATGGCTGGAGCTTACGGATGAGGAAGCCGTGGCCGTGCTGGAGCACTTGAAGCAGATGGTGTCGGAGGCGGGCTGGGCCGAGGCGCAGCGGCAATCGGCGACGACGGCGCTCACGGTGATCCGTGGCCTGGCCGAATAGTCAACGGATCGAACGGAAATAAAACAGATTGAACGGAGAAACCCGCTCAATCCGTTTCATCCTTTGACGAACTTTCCATCAATCACCCACCTTACGCAAAACATGGATGTCATTCCGAGCGAAGCGAGGAATCTCTGGTCGTCAGTAGAGATTCCTCGCCGCAAAACGTCGCTTCGCTTATGCGGCTCGGAATGACAAGTCTGCGTGGCTGCGTAAATTGAGTCAATTAATCCGGAAACCGCTATAAAGCAAAATGCGCCGGGTTGATGTCCGGCGCATTTCGGCGAGTGCTTCCTTCTCGTTCAGCGGCGCTTGCGAGGTGGTTGCTCGCGGCTCCAGCGGTCGCGGCGCTCAGCGGCCTGGCAGGCATACTCCCACAAGGCCTCATCTACCCACTCCGGCTGTTCGGCGATGGCCAGACCAAAATGCTCAAGGTGCTTCACTTGCCGTAAATAAAATTGCACCGCGGTGATCATGACGTCATTGGTCGGGTCGGCATCGGGGTACATATCGCTCTCCAGTGTTTCAGCATACCAGCGCACTCCGGCCCCGTCAGTAAAGCCCGGCTAAAGCGCGCGTGAGTTTCAGATAAAGAGGGGAGAGCAAGATGTGTGCCAAACAAAAAAGCCCTTCGAGAAAGCACTCTCGAAGGGCTGTCGCTCAACACGTGGGCGTTACTTTCCAAGACGGCGCTTGAATTCCGCCGTCAACGCCGGAACATACTTGAACAAATCGCCGACGATGCCATAGCGGGCGAGTTTGAAGATCGGGGCCTCGGCGTCTTTATTGACGGCCACAATCACTTTCGATGATCGCAT
Organism: Anaerolineales bacterium; assembly: GCA_052387475.1. Lineage (GTDB taxonomy): Bacteria > Chloroflexota > Anaerolineae > Anaerolineales > UBA6663 > JANWXR01. The sequence goes on from JBQTJD010000172.1 coordinate 7,714, forward strand.
ACCGGCCTGATGTTGGATTGAGCCGGAGATGCCGCAGGCGATGTACAAATCGGGCGCGACGGTCTTGCCCGTCTGCCCCACTTGATGGGCGTACGGAATCCAGCCCGCATCCACCGCCGCGCGGCTGGCGCCCATCGCGCCGCCGAGTGTCTGCGCCAACTCGCGCACCGGGGCAAAGCCCTCCGGCCCGCCCACCCCGCGACCACCGCTCCCGATGATCTTGGCATCCGTCAGGCTCACCTGCCCCTGCTCAATCGCGTAGTCCTGCACCTTCACGCCGATGGCGTCCTCCGCGAGAGCGGGTGGGATGTTGGTGATGGTTCCGTTGCGCGCCACATCCGGTTCGGGCTTGGGGAAGGCGCGCGGGCGCAGGCTGACGAGTTGCGGCTTGGCCTTGCTGGCGAACGTCACCTCGGCGAGGAGTTTGCCCGCGTACACCGGCTTGGTCGCGTGCACCACGCCCTCCTTCAGCGCCAGCCCGACCACATCCGCGAGGCAGCCGGTTTCCAGATCGACCGCCGCCGCACCCAACAGGTCACGACCTGAGGTCGTCGCGCCCGCGAGGATGATCTCCGGCTGATGTTCGCGCGCGAGTTTCACCAACAACGCCGCGTACGGCTCCGCGCGAAAGTCGGCCAGCGTAACATCGTCGGTTACCAACACTTCATCCGCGCCGCTGGCGATGACGCCCTGCGCCAGCTCGTTGACGTTGTGTCCAAACAACAGAGCCGTGACCGGCCCGGCATTCAGCGTACGAGCCGCGCCCAGCGTTTCGAGTGAAGCGGGTTGGACGTTGCCCTTGAATTGTTCGATGAAGACCCAGAGTTTTGATGGCATATTGGCTTACAGCTTATGGTAGATAGCTGATGGTAGGGATTCGATAATGCCGCAGTTCGCCATCAGCAATCGGTTAGATGACTTTGTCGGCGATCAACTTATCGGCGAGTTTGGCCGCCACTTCTTCGGGCGTGCCCTCAATAAACTCAACTGCGCCTTCGCGCGCGGGCGGCGGTGTAATGGCCGGCCACTGCACGGCGGAGGCCAGTTTGCCCGTATCAACACCCGCGTCCGCCGCACTCCACACGGGGATGGTTGCCTTGCCCGCCTTGCGGATGCCCATGAATGAGGGATAACGCGGCTCGTTGATCTCCTTCACCGTGCCGATAACGGCGGGCAATGTGGCGGTCACGACTTGCTTGCCCTGCTCCAGCAAACGCGTGACCTTGATCGTCTTCGCGGCCGGGTCGGCGTCAATGCTCATGGTGTACGTCAGCGGCGCCCAACCCAGGCGGCGCGCGACCG
>JBQTJD010000173.1:0-2973 GCA_052387475.1 Anaerolineales bacterium
CTGTCCCGCCGCGTTGGCCTGGGCAAGTAGACATCAACGCCCCCAAAACATTGGAACTCTGAGGAGGGTGCCTATCGAACGACACTAAACTCTTCCCACTTGTATCCAACACCCCTTGACACATTCCGCAACGTCTCTTCGATGATCCGATCAAACTCTTCGACCGTGTTGGCGGTGAGCAGCGGCACGCGCAATTCGGCCTCGTTGGGCAGCCCGGCGATGTAGCGGGCGGCGTGTTTGCGGAAGAGCACCAGCCCGAACTGCGGCCCGTAAAAGTCGAGATTGAGCGCGAGATGCCGGCGCATCAGCGCGATCTTTTCATCGAGCGTCACCTGCTCGCGATCCTTGCCCGCGAAGATCCACGGGTTGCCGATGGCAGCGCGGCCAATCATCACCCCATCGCAGCCGGTGTGCGCGCGTAGGCGGGCGATGTCAGCCACGCGCTTCACATCGCCGTTGCCAATCACTGGAATGCGCACGGCTTGCTTCACTTCGGCAATGGCGTCCCAATCGGCCTGGCCCATGTAGCCCTGTGACTTCGTGCGTCCGTGTACGGCGACGAGGCTCGCGCCGTTGTCCTCCAGCCGCCTGGCGTTCTCCACATGGTTACGGCTGGCGTCGTCCCAGCCTAGTCGGATTTTGCCCGTCACCGGAATCCGCAGCAGGGTGCTCAACCGATTGAACAGCACTTCCATTTTGTCGGGGCAACGCAGCATTCCTGAACCTGCCCCGCGCTCCGAGATGCTTTTGACGTAGCAGCCCATGTTGATGTCAATGATGTCCGGGCCGGGATCTAAATCTTGCAAGCGCAGGGCGACGTTCACGATCTTGTCCACTTCGTGACCGTAGATTTGGAACGTCATTGGTCGCTCAATCATCGGATCGAACTCGAGCTTACGCCAGCATTTTTCCTCGCGCTTGCGCGTCGCGGCCAGTTCATCCACATTGACAAATTCGGTATACGACATGGCGCTGCCCAATTCACGGCAAATCAGCCGGAACGGGAGGTCACTGAATCCGTCCATCGGCGAGAGCAGCACACCGCCGTAGATAGGGATGTCGCGGATATAAAATGCGGGCGAAAACATGTGGGAAATGCTACCACACAACCGCTCCGCGGCTGGTCATACCTCAAGCGATTTCCAGTCAGTTTGCTTTGCAGGCACTGGTTCAGTAGGATGGGAATTTGGCTTAACTGGCCCGCGAAAGCCATATTTCCCGAAGAATTTGCGTGAGATTATGTCCGCCCCATTCAACAGAACCAGTGCCGCTTTGCACAATTCATAGGAAATCAGACGAACGTTCTATATTGACAAACAAGAATTCTGGCTTATATTACTTACACGAATAAGTGAAACGTATAACCAGCCTTATTTTTGATCTTTATGCCAAAACGAACAAACAGTAGTGCGATTACGATGAAGGACGTTGCCAAGCGGGCTGGCGTGTCACAGGCAACCGTTTCGTATGTTGTGAACGACACAGATGGCCAAAATATTCCGCAAGAAACGCGCGAGCGCGTGCGGGCCGCGGCCAGTGAACTGGGCTACCGGCCCAACGTCGCGGCCCGCAACATGCGCACCCAGCGCTCCAACCTCATCGGATTTGTCACCGATACCATCGCCACGACCCCCCACGCCGGCGCAATCATCAAAGGCGCGCAGGACGTTTCCCGAACGCATCAGAAGCTCCTGCTCCTCGTGAACACGGAGGGCGATGCTGCGGTCGAGACAGCGGCCATCGAAACCATGTTGGAACATCGTGTCGAGGGTATCGTCTACGCCACGATGTATCACCGCCAGGTGGTCGTGCCGGAAAATCTTCGTGAGACGCGCGCGGTTCTATTGGATTGTTTTAGCGCCGACCGCTCCATTGCGTCCGTTGTGCCCGATGAAGTCGGCGGTGGCCGTCGCGCCACCGAGGCGTTGTTGCAAAAAGGCCATCGACGCATTGGCTTCCTCAATAACTTCGAGCCTGTGCCCGCGACGCTGGGCCGCCTCGAAGGATATCGACAGGCGCTGGCGGCTCACGGGATCGAATTTGATGAGAGCTTAATCAGGACGGGTGAAAGCCTGGCGCGCGGCGGCTACCAGTGCGCCCAGGACCTGATGCAGGGTCCGAACCGGCCCTCAGCTTTGTTCTGCTACAACGACCGTATGGCCATGGGCGCGTATGACGCCTTGCGGAAATTGAATCTCTCAGTCCCGGAAGATGTGGCCGTCATCGGTTTCGACAATCAAGAGATTGTCGCGGCGGCTTTGCATCCGGCGCTATCCACCATGGAATTACCGCACTACCAGATGGGGGAATGGGCAGTGCGCCATTTGCTAGAGGGTACACTCGAAGAAAGCCAGCCAGTTCAAAAGGTCCTGGATTGCCCATTTGTCGCCCGGGAATCTATCTGAAGCGAAGCGCAAGGACCTGGCACGACCTCGAAGTAAACCAGCTCAAGTCGGGCGAAAGTATGTGTTGAGGCGGCCTTAACTCTTTTACTTACAAAAGAATCTGACTCCCACTGCTCTGCTCGCTGCCGCTTTTGCGGCATACCGGCAAGGGTTTAGTTTTGTGTTGCTTGTGACCGGCAATGGGCCGGTCGAGAGGAGGCGCTAAGTCACAGAGTACCCATCCAACCTACTGATCCCGCCCACCAAGGCTTGTTTGATTTTCCTGCTACACAAGGAGAGAGACCATGAAATTGCATAAGCTGATCTCAACGATCGCCCTCTTGGGGTTGCTGGCGTCTGCCTGCGCCCCCGCAGCAACGACTCCCGCTACCGAACCGACCCAGGCGCCGGCAGCCACCGTAGCACCTCAGGCTACGGAAGCGCCCAAGCCTACCGAGGCCCCGGCCCAGACCGGCGGCGACAAAATTACCCTCGGTCTTTGGACCCACTCAGCCGGCAACCCCAATGAACTTGCCGTCATCGAAACCTGGGTGAAAAGTTTCAATGACCAAAGTGATCAATATCAGGT
>JBQTJD010000174.1:0-7740 GCA_052387475.1 Anaerolineales bacterium
CCGGTCCTTGTCCGGTGCGCTCGGCGTTGTGCGTGCCATTGCTCAGCCGGCGCGGCGTCATCGGCGCGTTGACGCTGGTACACGAACAGGCCCAACATTTCTCGGCGGATCATCTCACGTTGTTGCAAGCCATCGCCAGCCAGGCGGCGATTGCGATTGAGAACGCGCAACTGTACGCCGTCGAACACAAACGCGTCAACGAACTCGTCGCCCTCAACCAACTCGCGCACGATCTGGGCGCCTTCACCCGCTCCGGCGATTTGCTTGATCAACTGCCGTTCCTCATACGCCAGGCGCTGGAATATCCGGCGGTGGCGCTGTGGTTGATTCAAGACGGCGTGCCGATCAACAAAACCACCGGTGAACTGACGAGCGTTCGGAACGGCCTCACCCTGCGCAGCCAGGCGGGTGGCGAGGGCGCGCCGCGCCTCTCGATCATGTCCGTCGGCCCGCAGCGCGTGGCGGCGCTAGGGCAGCCGGTCTTCCTCTCCGGCAGCCTGGAGGAGCGCACTGGCGCGCGCGCCGGCACCGGGCCTTTGCCGACGCATTCCGCCGTCGCCGTGCCACTCATGCTGGAAGGCAAGGTTGGCGGCGTGCTCTCCACCCACAGCAAGCTGCCCAACACGTTTCAGGAAAGTGACCGCGTGCTGCTCGAGATGCTGGCCGCGCAGATCGTCTCGGCGCTCGAACGCGTGCGGCTGTTTGAGACGATGGAGCATGAGCAGACGCGGCTGACGGCGGTGTTGCGCTCGGCGGCGGATGCGATTTTGATGCTGGACGCCGAAGGCCGGCTGCAACTCATCAACCCGGCGGGCACGCGCTTGTTCACCGATATTGAAACACGCCTCGGTCAACCGCTGCCGATGGGATGGGGGTATGATGAGCTGAGCCAAACGCTCAGCCGGGCGCGCGAAAACGCGAACGCCGGGCTAACCGTGCACCAGATTGACTGGCCGGACAAGCGCGTATTTAATGTGATGGTCACGCCGCTGGAAAACGGCGGGCAGGTTGCGGTCTTGCACGACGTCACCCATTTCAAAGACCTCGACCGGGTGAAGAACGAATTTTTGGCAACCGCCTCACACGATCTGAAAAACCCGCTGACAGCCATCATCGGCTACAGTGATTTGTTGAGCCGCGTCGGCGCCCTGGCACCGCGCCAGATAGAATTCCTCGACCGCATCAAGCTGTCGTCGCAGCAGATGCTGGAGTTGGTGCAGGATTTGCTGGAACTAGCCCGGATCGACATGGGCATCGACCTCAAACTGGATACGGTGGATTTGCGCGAGGTGGTTGGCAACGTGTGCGATGAATTCCGTACGCAAGTACAGATGAAACAACAAACCCTCACCGTTGACGCCGGTCAGACGGCCATTCCGGCCCAGGTGGACCTCTCGCGCGTAAAGCAGGTGCTACGCAACCTGCTCGGCAACGCGGTAAAGTACACCCCGAGCGGTGGCCGCGTCTTTTTGGCCGCCGAGATTTATGAGCGCACGGCGCGCTTGCGCGTCCGCGACACCGGGCTGGGCATTCCCGAAGCGGATTTGCCCTTTATCTTTGACAAGTTCTATCGCGTCCACGCCGATGACCGCAAAGACATCGAAGGCAGTGGCCTCGGTCTTGCAATCGTAAAGGCCATCGTGGAGCAACACGGCGGACAGGTGGCAGTGGAAAGCAACGCGGGTAAAGGCGCCACCTTCACTGTGAGCCTGCCACTGGCCTCGGTCAACCCGTTAGGTCCCGCACAAGCGGTGGCATAACATGAGAGCGTCAGTCTCAGAAGTATAAACATGCTCAATCATCAATCCTACGCCTCGTCACGATCAATGGAGCCTGAAACCCTGCGCCGCCAGGCGGCGATGCGGGCCGCCGGGTTGCTGTTCGTCGGGACGCTCGCCACCGCCCTCTTCTATCTGTTCCTGGCGTGGCAACTCGGAGCCTGGCAGATGTCAGCGCTCGCTGCTGTCATTGCAGCGTTTGCCGGGTTGATGGTCGTGACCCTGTCCCTAATTCGGCGCAACCGCGTCAACGCCGCCGGCTGGCTGATGGTAGGTGGCATGTTGCTGATCTTTCCGATCGCAGGGATGTTGGTCGCCAACCTTGGCTTCGTATTGGGCCTGTCCATGGTTTTGCTGACGGTGGCGGTCAGCTCGCAAACGCTGTCGCAGCAGGGAGTGGCTCGAACGACTGTAGCGAGTGTGTTAATCGGCACAGCCATAGTTTTGGTTGATTTGTTCCTGCCACTCAGCTATCGGCTGGACGTGCCCGTGCTACAAACGTATATCCCTGGCGTCACAGCCGTGCTGGTGGTCGTCTTTGCTGTTTTTATCTTGCGCGAGTTCCGCAACTATTCTCTGCGCGCCAAACTCATCATCGCCCTCATTGGCATCACGGCGCTTTCGATTTCTGCCGTCACCTTCATCACCGACCGATTGAGCCGCGCGAGTTTCGTTGATGATGTCGGCGCCAATTTGCAAACCGTGGCCAACGCGCAAGCCCTGGCCGTCAACGGCCTGCTCTCCGAGCAGTTGTCACGCTTGCAGACTTTGAGTTTGAGCGAAGTCATCCGCACCCGGGCCGCTGCCGAAAATCTGGACTACCTCAACCTCACCGGCGACGAGACACGAGCCTTGTTGCGCGAGCAGGAGGCCGAATGGATCAGCGAGCCAACCTCCTCGCCACTTCTCAGCGGAGTTCTCAACGACCGCGTTGCGGAAGAGTTGCGCAAGTTCAACCGCGTTTTTCCCGACCACAGCGAGGTCTTCCTCACTGACAAATACGGCGGCCTGATTGCGGCCAGCAGCCGGCTGGCCCATTACGACTTGAGCAACGAAACATGGTGGCAGGCGGCCTATAACAACGGCCTCGGAGCCAATTACATCAGCCAGCCTGAGTTTGACGCGCAGGGGAATTTCATCGGCGTGCGTGTAGCTGTGCCGTTGTACACCGTCGGGCAGCAGGATTTAATCGGCGTATTGGGCGCGCTGTATTCGCTCGAGGGTTTGACCGACATCCTCAACCGTGGGCGGGTGGGTGAGACTGGGCATGTGCACGTCAGTCTGCCAGATGGCTCCGAAATCCACCTGGTGACCGAGCCTGATCTCAGCCTGAGGCTGGCTCCGGCCCGGCTAAATATAGACGAGTTGTTGCAAGCCGGCTTGCCGTACCGAGAAACTCAATTGAGAACGGGCGCTTTACACATTGCCAGTCAGTCCCTGGTGACGACTGGCAAGACGAGTAATGACGCCATCACGCGGTTAGGCTGGCGTATTGCGGCCCATCAAGACCGGAATGAAGCCCTGCAACCCATCGAGACGCGCGCACGTGTGACGCTACTGGTCGGGTTGGCGGCGGTGGTCGTGGCCGGGCTGCTAGCGTTCCTGCTCGCGCGTGTCATCACGGCTCCCATTACGCGCCTGACCGCCACCGCGGCCAAAGTGGCCGCCGGTGATCTGACCTCGCAAGCAGCGGTTGAATCAAACGATGAGATTGGCGCGCTGGCGACGACGTTCAACGTGATGACGACGCAGTTGCGTGAGACGCTGGATGGATTGGAGCAGCGCGTGGCCGAGCGCACCAAAGCTCTCCGCACGACGGTCGAGGTCAGCCGCCGCATCTCCACGGCGATGGATCGTGCGACGCTGGCCCAACAAGTGGTGGAGCAGTTGCAATCGGCCTTCGGCTACTATCACGCCCACATTTATTTCTTTGATGTAGAGCGGCAGAATCTGGTGATGGCCAGCGGCACTGGTGAGGCGGGCCGGCTGATGCTGGAGAGCGGACACCAGCTCCCCAGTGGTCGCGGCCTAGTGGGGCGCGCCGCGGAACGCAATCAAATCATGCTCGTACCCGATACGGCGCGTGATCCACAGTGGCTGCCAAATCCGTTATTGCCCGACACTCGCGCCGAAGTGGCCGTGCCCATCGCCAGCGGTGAGCGGGTGTACGGCGTGTTGGACGTGCAACAAAATGCGGTGAATGGGTTGACGCAGGAAGACGCCGACTTGCTGCAAGCACTCGCCAATCAAGTCGCCATCGCCCTGCAAAACGCGCAATCCTTCGAGCGCGCGCAGCAGCAGGCCGCGCTCGAGGCGCAGGTGAACACCATCGGTCAAAAGATACAGAGCACGACGACGGTGGAAGCGGCGCTCCAGATTGCGGCTCGCGAGTTGGGGCGAGCGCTGGATGGGGCGCGCACCCGCGTGCGCGTTCGTCCCGCGCAAAACAGCAAACCGGTCACGGCGCTGGCGGAGCCATCCCCTCAGGGGGGCGCTGTCATCGACCCGAATGGCGACGGCGCCAGCGGGACAGGAGGTTGAGCGATGCTTGATTTTCTGAACGACCTCATCCACTCGCAACACCCCGACATCATCCTGCCTCACGAGCACGACCCGCTGCTGGTGGGCCTGTCGATTATCATCGCCATCCTCGCGTCGTATGCGGCCCTGGAACTTGCGGGACGCGTGACGGCCGGGCGTGGGCGGGCGCGTAACGGCTGGCTGGTGCTGGGCGCGGTGGCGATGGGCGCCGGCATCTGGGCTATGCACTTCGTTGCCATGCTCGGCTTTCAAGTGGCTGATCTGCCTGCTTCATACGATCTCATCCTCGTCAGCGTCTCATTGCTGGCGGCGATAGCGGCCTCGGGCATCGCCCTCACGCTGACGAGCCGTGATAAAGTTGGTCGCATGCAGTTGATCTCGGGCGCATTGGCGATGGGGGCAGCCATCGCCGGGATGCATTATCTCGGCATCTCCGCCATCCGGTTGCAGGCCATCATCCATTATGAGACCGTGCCGTTTACGCTCTCCATCCTCATTGCCGTGGTGGCGTCGGGGTTGGCGCTCGGGCTTCAGTTCCGTCTGCGCTCGGCGACGACGCGGCGCGAACAGGCGTTGAAATTTTTAGCCGCCGGTGTGTTGGGCGGCGCGATTGTGCTGTCGCACTACGCCGTCATGCTCGGCACGGTTTTCCACCCCTATCCGGAGTATTCGGCCAACCCGCCCGGCTCTATTTCCATCTCGCTGCTTGGCGGTGTGGCGGTCGGCGTCATCGCGCTGCTGATTCTGGGCGTGGTGCTGTTGCTGTCCTTCCTCGATCAATCGCTGGAGCGGCTGAGTTACCCGCGCAAGTTCACCCTCATCAGTCTGCTGTTTTTGTTGCCGCTGATGGGTTTCACGCCTATCGTCTCCGGACAGTTGACGCAGTTGACTCAGTACGGTTACTCGGAGTTGTACGGCACGCTCTATCTGCGCCCGTTGTACGGCTTATTGCACAACGTACAGGCGCACGAACGCGCGGTGGATGAGTACCTCAAAGGCAATTTGAGCGTTGAAGACTTAATTGGAACACAGGCCCATGTCCTCACCAGCTTCCGCGAGTTGGAACAAGTTGACGCGCGATATGGCGCGCAGCTCGGCACTGGCAGCCGCGTGCAGGAACTCAAAGCCTATTGGGAAATCGTACAGACCGGCCCGACGCGTTTTAATGCGTCCGAAAATTACGCCTATCATCACCAACTCGCCGGAGACGTGCGCCGCTTCGTCGCTACCATCGGCAATAGCTCCTTCCTCATCCTTGACCCCGACCTCGACACGTATTACCTCATGTCGGCGACGCTGATCGATTTGCCCGACATGGAAGCGCAGGTACACGAGCTTTCGATTATCGGCCAACGCGTGGCCGAGCGACAGGCCATCACCATTGACGAGCAGTTCGCGCTGCTGGCGTTGAGCGAACAAATGCGGGTCAACTTGCGGGAAATCGCAACCGGCTTGCAGACCACGTACGCGAACGATTCCACCGGCGGCCAGTTGGTCACGCTCGTCCGGCAGCCGGAACTCGATCACGTCACCGCCGTCGAGAACTTCCTGCGAGTCGTCAACACACGCCTGATCAACCCCCCGGCGATCTCGATTTCACCGGCGGAGTTCGTGGCTGTCGAGAACGCGGTGCGGGAAAAACAGTCGGCCTTTTACGTGGCCACCTCACGCGCTTTGGAAACCGGTGTGCAAGGGCGCATTGATCGCTTCACGACACAGTTGTTCGGCGCAGCGGCGTTCGCCCTCATCACCGCCGCCGTGGCGTTCATCATCGGTCTGTTGCTCATGCGGGCCATCAGTCGCCCATTGAGCCAGTTGGCGCTTGCCACGCAGCGCCTAGCCATCGGCGACATGTCGGCGCGCGCAGCTTGGACCGGGGCCGACGAAGTCGGGCAGGTGGGCCGCTCGTTTAATGCCATGACCGAGCAACTGCGCCTGAGCCAGGAGCAACTCGCCGCGCGCAACAAGGCGCTCGCCACAAGCATCGAGGTCAGCCGCCGTCTCTCCACCGTGCTCGACCCGCGCCAATTGCTGAGTGAAGTCGTGCAGCAACTACAGTCGGCCTTCGGCTACTATCACGCGCATATTTATCTGTGGGATGAGGGGCGGCATAATTTGGTGATGGTTGGCGGCACCGGCGAGGCGGGCCGCCTGATGCTGGCGCGCGGACACGCGGTGCCACGCGGGCGTGGCCTGGTGGGCCGCGCGGCGGAGAGCGGTCAAACGGTGCTCGTGCCCGATACCGCCGCTGATCCCAACTGGCTGCCCAATCCATTGCTGCCCGAGACGCGGGCCGAATTGGCTGTGCCCATCACCCGCGGCGAACACGTGCTCGGTGTGTTGGACGTGCAGCAGAACCGGGTCAATGGTCTGGCGGCCAGCGACGCTGAACTGGTGCAATCGCTCGCCAATCAGGTCGCCATCGCCCTGCAAAATGCGCAATCCTTCGAGCGCACGCAGCGGCAGGCGGAGCGGCAGACGTTACTCAATAACATCAGCCGCAAGATTCAAAGTGCGACTTCAGTAGAAGCGGTGCTCGAGGTCGCGGCGCGCGAACTGGGGCAGGCGCTCAACGTTCCGCGCGCCCACGCCGAGTTGGAAGTTCGGAGCGGTCCGGCCAACGGCCACGCCGGGGAGGCGTCGCATGATTGATCATCTTGAGCACGCGCTGCCCCACAGCCATGACGCCGGGCTGGTAACACTCTCCATCCTCATCGCCATCCTGGCCTCGTATACCGCGCTGGATCTGGCGAGCCGTGTCAGCGCCATCCGAGGGCGCATCCAGTATGTCTGGCTGCTCAGCGGCTCGGTGGCGATGGGCCTCGGCATCTGGTCGATGCACTTCGTCGCGATGCTGGCGTTCCGCTTGCCGGTAGCGGTTACTTACGATGTGCTGCTCGTCACCGTCTCGCTGCTGGCCGCGATGGTGGCCTCAGCCCTCGCGCTTTTCCTCGCCAGCCGAGCCAGTGCCGGCTGGCGGCAACTGATCCCGGGCAGCTTGCTCATGGGCGTCGCCATCGCCGGCATGCATTACATCGGCATGGCGGCCATGCGTCTGCCGGCGCAACTTTCGTATCAGCCGTTGTGGTTTGCGTTTTCGATTGTGATTGCCATCGTCGCTTCCTGGGCGGCGCTATGGCTGGCGGTGCGCTTCCGGGCGGCGGCCACGCGCCGCGAGTTCGTGGGGAAGGTGATCAGCGCTGTCGTCATGGGCTTCGCCATCGCCAGCATGCACTACACCGGCATGGCGTCGGCGGTTTTTGTGCCCGATGCCAGCTTGCCGAGCAACCCGCTCGGCTCAATCGCCATCAATTTGCTCGGTGTGAGCGCGCTGGCCGGAGGTACGGTGTTGGTGCTGGCCTTCGCCATCATCGGCTCATTACTCGATCAACGCGTCTCACGCCTGTCGTATCCGCAGAAG
>JBQTJD010000175.1:0-6006 GCA_052387475.1 Anaerolineales bacterium
CTCGCGGGCGTTCTGGCAAGGTGTTCCGACCGCGAGGACGCGGTCGGAGAGCGGGATGCCCCTAAACTGAAATGCACCCAGGCGGCGGGGTGCATTTCAGGCTGGGGCAAGTTTTAGCGGCAACCAACGGTCAGCGGATTGGGGTAGCGGATGAGCGGATTTGGTGTCGCCAACGACGGCGCTGCGTATGGGTCCGCGTTGCGCCATCCGCTCATCCGCTATGCCGGAGGCAATCCGCTGACCGAGTGCCCCCAAAGTGAATTGCACCCGTTGCGCGCACTGTAACGGTCAGGGTATCATGTTGCACCATCCACATCGAGTAGTTGAACGTCCCGGTCAGCGAAGCATGAGCGGTATATCGTTTGCGAGCCGACTCGCAATGCGGGCACAGGCAACGATCGTCATCTTTACGGGCTTGTGGCTGCTGACGTTTTGCGGCCTCAGCGTCAAAGTCATCGCGGACGGCTACCGGAGCCACGCGGTGAATGTGCAACTCAAGATCGTACGCTACAAGTGGTTGAGCGGCAACGTGCGCGGGGCCACGGCAGTTTTGTGGCGCACCGCTCCCGAAGCGTTGGAGGCCGGATGGCGCTGGCAAGTGGCGCAGGGCTACTTCCTGCTGGCGCTTGGTCATGCGCAATTCGGCGACTCGTTGCGCGCAAATGAATTGTGTCAGGCCGGGCTGGCCGCGTTGGGCTTTGGAAGGTACGACCACACGCGCAATGGCACAAGCACGACGAGTCGCAAATGTGACAAGCCGCTGCGCCAGCCGTAACGTCGTGCTGGTCATTACCTTGCGTACTTGTCATTGGCAGTCCCGCTCAGCTTTGGTAGGATGGAGGCAGGCTCAGAGTCAGTCTGCCTGCCATGTCCACTGCCACTGCCGGCCCCCGCCTCGATAATCTGCCCATCGCGCTCAGCACCTTTGTCGGGCGGGAGCGTGAGAGCGCGGAAATCCAACACGCGCTGTCCGCACATCGATTACTGACTCTGATCGGGCCGGGCGGCTGTGGCAAAACCCGGCTGGCCGTGCGGGTCGCCGAAGCGTTACGAACCGAGTTTGCCGAGGGCGTGTGGCTGACGGAGTTCGCGCCGCTGGCGGATGACGCCCTCGTTCCGCAGGCCGTTGCGTCAGCGTTGGGAATCCGTGAACAACCGGGCCAACCCCTCACCGACACGCTGACCGCCCACCTTCAATCCCGCCACACCCTGCTCATACTCGACAATTGCGAACATCTCGTGGCGGCCTGCGCGCAAATCGCCGAGGTCCTGCTGCACGCGTGCGCTGAACTGCGGATACTCGCCACCAGCCGCGAGCCGTTGGCTGTCCTAGGTGAAGGTGTCTGGAGTGTGCCGCCACTCTCGCTGCCCGACCCGCACCCGTGGCGCAGTCCCACCAGCGAGCAAGCCGCTCTTCCGGATTATCAACAGTCTGAGGCCGTGCGATTGTTCGTCGCCCGCGCGCAATCGGCCTGGCCCATTTTCTCGCTGACGCCGGACAATGGAAGATGGATCGCCGAAATATGCCGCCGACTGGATGGGATGCCGCTGGCCATCGAGTTAGCGGCGGCCCGCGTGCGGGCGCTCTCCGTTCAGCAAATCGCCGAGCGCCTTGATAACCGTTTTTCCTTGCTCACCTCCGGCAGCCGCACCGCCCCACCCCGCCATCAGACTTTGGCTGCGACTCTGGATTGGAGTTACGCGCTGCTATCCGAAACCGAGCGCAACGTGTTGCAACGCCTCTCGGTCTTCGCGGGCGGCGGGACGTTGGAGGCTGCCGAAGCCGTGTGCGCGGAAAAGGATGAAGTCGAAGGGATGAAGGATGAAGTTCATCCTTCCGACGTGCTGGACACGCTTTCGCATCTGGTAGATAAATCGCTGGTGGTCACCGATCCATCCGGCGGCGAGCCGCGCTATCGCTTGTTGGAAACCATTCGGCAGTACGCGCGTGAGAAGTTGAACGACTCTGGTAAGGCCGATGAGGCGCGCGACCGGCATCTCGATTATTACCTCCACTGGGCCGAACAAGCTGAACCTTGCTTAGCCGGTCTGGAGCAACTTCTCTGGCTCAACCAATTTGAAGCTGAGCACGACAATTTGCGGGCCGCGCTGGAATGGAGTCTGAGGGCCGAACCCGATGCCGCATACAGCCTGAAATTAGCCGCCGCTTGCGGGTTTTTCTGGAGGCTGCGCGGCTACCTCAGCGAAGGCCACAAGCATCTCGCAGCCGCTCTGGCGCGAGGCGGAGCGCAGGCGCCGGCTCATCGTGCCCGAGCGTTGGGCCGGGCAGCCAACATCGTTTACCTGCAGAGCAATTACCCAGAAGCGCGCTCTCTGTGCGAAGAAAGCCTACGCCTCTGGCGCACACTCGGTGAAGCGGGCAATGCCGGTGTCGCCTATGCCCTCGATGTTTTGGGCGAGATCGCGACCGAAGAGGGCGACTACGTCACAGCCCCGAACCTATTTGCCGAGGTATTGGCGCTCTGTCGTGAGTTGAACGATACGGGGGGTGTCGGCAACGCGTTGATACAGTTCGGTTGGGTAGCCCTCCGGACTGGAAACTATGAACTTGCGAAACAACGATTCGAGGAGGCCCTGACGATATTGCGCCAAACGGGATATATCACTGACATTGCCTTCAGCCTAGCAGGCCTCGGAGAAGTCGCCGTGCGTCTGGGGCAGTATGATCACGCTTCGACTTTACTGGACGAAAGCCTCGCTTTACGTCGCGCACACGGCGATAAATGGGGTATCGGGACTTCGCTGGGTACGATGGGATGGGTGGCGCTACGTCAACGTGATTATCCTCGGATGAGGTCCTTGCTGAGAGATAGTATCATCGCGCGGACGGAAACCGGTGACCGAGGCGGCATCGCCTGGTGTTTGGAGAAGCTGGCGGAAGCCGCTTACCTTCAGCGCAAACCCGAGCGGGCGGTGCGCGTCTTCGGCGCGGCGGCAGTGTTGCGTGCGCCGGTGAAATCCGTCATTGATCCCGCCGACCAGCCCGAATACAACCACATCATAGCAGCCCTGAAAGTTGCGCTGGGTGCGGAGACGTTTGCCGCACTTTGGGCCGAGGGCAGCGCGTTGCCAGTGGAGCAAATCGTTGATGACGCTTTGTCGGACGACGCAGACAGTGCCGTGTCGCCGCAGGAAAAAGAAAGGTTCGGTGGGCTGACCGCGCGCGAACGCGAGGTGGCCGCGCTGATCGCGCAGGGCAAATCCAATCGCGAGATCGCGGCGGCGATGGTGGTGGGCGTGAAGACAGTGGAGACGTACGTCACGCGCATCCTCAACAAGCTCGGCTTTGACTCGCGCGTGCAGATCGCGACCTGGGCAAAGGACAAGGGCCTCGCGTAATTCACCTTCGCTCAAGCGTCCATCACCTCTACAACCGCTCAGCCCTCTCCCAGCACATACGCCATCGTCTGCTCCATGGTCATCGTCCGGCCTTCCGTCCATGCCGCTCTGAAGGCTTCCGCGCCCAAGGCGTCACGAACGGCGGCAACCTCACGTTCATAAGCTTTGTACGGATGAGGTTGTACGGGTGTGCCGCTGGCCTCGTGAATACTTTCGGCTGCACCGAGCAGGCGAGCAGCGCGTTCGGGTTGGCCCTTTGCCCTCGCTACCTTGGCCAGCTCGCGCAGCGATGCGGCAATGCCCCATTGGTGGCCCACATTGCGAGCTAAGGCCAGACTCTCCACAAGGAGTGCAGTCACTCGTTCGAGGTTACCTTGCGTCCGGGCTGTACCGATTGCAAGCTCCAGCCGGTAAAACAAATGCAGCCATCCGAAGGAATAGTTTATCTCTTCGTGCAGAGCCAAACCTTCCCTCGCCAAACTCGTGGCCCAAAGGAAATCGCCCTGCCGGACGGCGACAGTCACGTGACTTTCCAGCGTGTTACCCAGGCCCCACCGATCACCAAGCTGGCGGAACAAATTCGTGGTCTCCTGAAACAATGAGTCGGCCCGCCCGTAGTCCTCTTGAAAGAGCGCGGCATCAGCCTGCAACTTCAACGCTAGCGCCAGGCCCCACCTCCCCGACGGGCCAAGGCCTCGGAATAACGCAATACTTTCCTCAAGCACTGGCTTCGCCTGCTGGGCGTTGTCTTGCCAAACGAGGATCTCCCCCAGATAGGCGAGCGAGAACGCTAGGCTTTGATTGTCGGCCATCTTACGGCTCAGGGCCTGACTCTCCTGCAACGCCGCAAGGGCCCTGGCCTCAGCCCCTTGGCACACCGCCAAAAACGCAAGCGCGTTGAGAGTCCTAGGGTGAAGGAGATCATCAGCCGGCCCATTCTGCTCGGCGTGCGCCAAAACGTCCTCAAGCCAGTCACGCGCTTCGCTCCAATAACCGCCCAGATACCAGAACCATCCCAACGCCGTCGCCAACCGCAGGGCGGCGTTGGGCCGAGTCGGATCACGGTGCAAGGCCCAATCTAGCGCTGCTCGAAAGTTGTCGTGGTCCGCCCGGAGTCGAGGCAGCCACGTGATCTGCTCCGCCGTCTTGAGCTTCGGCTCGGCCTCTTCCGCCAGGCGCAGGTAGTAGTTGAAGAACTGGATGTGGATGTTCTGGGATTCTCCACTGGCCACCAACTTTTCCTGGGCATATTGCCGGATTGTCTCCTGCAAGCGATAGCGCATCACGCCACTCCGCTCATCCACGACAACCAGCGATTTGTCCACCAAGTGCATCAACACGTTCAGCACCTCGGCGGCTTCAATGCCTTCACCCGCACAGATGGCCTCAGCAGCCTCCACCGTCCAGCCGCCCTGAAACACGGCCAATCGCCGCAGGACTATCCGCTCGAGGTCGGACAGCAAGTCATAGCTCCAATCCAGCATCGCCGCCAAGGTCTGATGACGCGGGAGGGCGGTACGGCTGCCACCCATCAGCAAAGAAAAACGGTTATCAAGGCGCTCAGCAATTTGCTGAACGGACAGCGCCCGCACGCGCGCCGCCGCAAGTTCAATTGCCAGCGGTATCCCATCCAGGCGGCGGCAGATATCGGCCACCCACACCCCGTTCTCCGTCGTTAGCGTGAAGTCCGGGGAGGCCGCTTGCGCTCGGGCGACAAATAATCGAACCGCCTCCGATTGCTCGTACATCGGCAGGGCACTCTGCCCGCTGGAGGGATCGCGCCAGGGCTGCGGCTCTGGGAGGGTGAGCGGCGGCACGCTCAACACCGCTTCCCCGGCAATATTGAGCGCTTCCCGGCTGGTGGCCAGCAATTTCAAATTCGGGCAGGTGCGCAGTAACGCCTGCGCCAGTTCAGCGCAGGCCTGAATGACGTGCTCGCAGTTGTCCAGGATCAACAACAGGGTTTTAGGCCGCAGGGCATCGGCCAGAATCTTGTCCAACAACGAACGGTCCGGAACTTCACGTAAACCTTGAGTGGCGGCAACAGCGGGCAAAACGAGCGCCGGGTCAGACAGGGTGGCCAGCTCCACTAGCCACACGCCATCCGGATACTCTGCCGCTCGTTCGGCGAGCGCCGCGACTTGTAGCGCCAGCCGCGTTTTGCCACTCCCGCCCACGCCTGTCAGTGTCACGAGTGGCGAATGCGATAGCAGTCGCTTTACTGCGGCGATCTCCTTCTCGTGCCCAATGAAACTTGTGAGTTGGATCGGGAGGTTGTGTGGGGAAACTGGCGGGCAGAAACGTCAGCGGTCGGCGCTGGCGCCTCGTTGCGTCGTGCTTCTACGGCGAGTTCCAACAGTCGCGCCACCCACTGCGGTTCGTGTTCGAGGTGGAGGGCCGGGACGAAGCGGGCGGTGAGGGTCGCCGCATCCGGCACGCGCTCATTTTTCTCCAGGCGGCTGATTTGGGCGTCGCTGTACCCGACCGCGATGGACAGTTCGCGCTGGGTGAGGCCCGCCTGACGGCGCAGATGCTTGAGCAGGTCGCCAAAGGTGGCGAATTGACCTGGCGAGACGGCTGAAGTTCGGTTCAAGGTGTACCCCCGTTCACGAATGGGCGAGGTAAACCCGACGTTGCGCTTGAGTA
>JBQTJD010000176.1:0-7677 GCA_052387475.1 Anaerolineales bacterium
GCAGTACAATACGTTGCGCCCGCACTGGGCGCTGGGTTACAAAACCCCAGCCCAGTTCCGGGCTGAGCACCCAACCTAACCCCGCGATACTCTCATTCACCCTGGCCTCAAAATACGAGGCAGGTCAGAGGACCCGCACCGGTAATCGTAACAGGACTCGCCAGGTCGAGATCTCCAGAGCGACTTGCGTTCTCATTGATACCAGCAATTGCCAACGCATATGTTCCGCTTAACAACAGAATTGTGTCCGCCCCATTCCCCGCCATGCACTCGCCCGCCGCCGAGCCGGAAGCCGCGTCGGTGTTGGCGGCGATGACGGCCTCGCGCAGCGAACATAGGCTATCGTTGCCATTGATCACATCTTGATTCGTGGTGACCGTGATCGTGGCGCTTGCGTTGGCAGGGTTGGCAGTCGTCAATAACAGCACTAATAGAGGCAACAACGCCGCCAGACCTGCGAGTAGTGTGATACGACTCTTCATGTCCCCTCCGATGTGTGAGTTTGTGGAGTTCGACAAGCGTAGGGCGTACAGCAAAATTCGCCAACGGTACCTCCGGTCTACGCGGTGATAAAATTGCAGCACGCCAAATTTTTCCCACACACAGGAGCCACTATGCTCAGCCAAGCCGTGCAGGACGCATTGAACAATCAGATCAATCTCGAATTCGCTTCGGCCTATGCCTACCTCGCCATGTCCGGCTACTTTGAGTCGGCCAACCTCACCGGCTTTGCCGGCTGGATGCGGACGCAATATCAGGAAGAACTCGCGCACGCGCTGCGCTTGTTCGACCACATGCACGACCGCGATGGCACGGTGAAGCTCGACGCCATCGCCGAGCCAAAAGCCAAGTTCATGACGACGGTCGAGTCGTTCGAGGCGGCGCTCCAGCACGAGCAAAAGGTGACGGCCTCCATTCACAACCTGTACGCGCTGGCCGCCAAAGAAAACGACTACGCCACACAGACCATGCTGCAATGGTTTATCAACGAGCAGGTGGAAGAGGAGAAAAACGTCAAGCAGGTGGTGGATTGGTTGAAGATGTCGGGCGACTCGCCCGTGGCGCTGATCATGCTCGACCAAAAGCTGGGCGGGCGTAAACCGGAAGCGAGCGCCGCCGAGGCAGAAGCCGGCGCAGGCGCGTAAAGGGCGCAACACGCGCGACGATGGACGAAGGACGGACGGCGAGGGTCGTCCGTTTTTATTTGTCCGCCACGCGCGCAGCAAAGGTCAATACCGCGCGTTCGACTTCCGGCCAGGCCGGTGAAGCCGGCTCAATCAGGTCGTGACCGGCGTCCACGCGGACGAAGCGCGTGCCGGGCGGCAGCGCACTGACGAGCCGCAGCGTGTTCGCGGGCCGCGAGACCTCGTCCTTCTCACCCTGCACCACCAACACCGGCCCGCGCACCTCACACGCCAACGTGTAAGCGCGCCGTGTCTGCCGCACTTCTTGAAACAAAGTGACGGGCACGGCAAAGTCGCGCAGGGCGGCGCGCAGTTCAGCATTGTCGAGATCAGCGCCGCCCGTGAATTTGTTCATCGTGTGGCGGAACTTGGGATCATCGAAATTGGCGCGGGCGTACGGCTTGAAGGCGTATGGCAACAGCGGGCTGGCGAGCGCGAGTAGCCTGCGTTGCACCGGCGTCTCCGTCCACATGAACGGCGCGAGCAGGATAAGGCCATCGGGTTGTACACGCGTCGCCACCTCTACCGATAACGCCGCGCCAAACGAGTAACCGACCAGCAGCACCTGTTCATGCGCACGTCGCAACCCCACTAACTTCTGTTCGACGGCCCCAACCCACTCGTGATAGCGTCGCGCGATGTGAGCGTGCCGATATCCGGTCCAAAGCCCGGCAGCAGCAAGCCGTGCACGGTCCATCCGGCCTTGTGGAGCGTTTGACCCACGGCCCGCATCTCCGCCGGGGTGCCGGGGAAGCCGTGGATGAGGAGGGCGGCGGGCGTATCGATGACTGAGGATTGAAGACTGAAAGGCTGGTGTTCCGCGCCGGCAAAGAAGTTGGCCACAGGCAGGCGTTGCTCGTTGGGGATGCCGATGGCATGCAGCGAGTCGAAGATCAACAGAAATGCGCCCTGCATGATGACGCCCCAGCCGTGGCCGGGCCACTCGCCGCCAAGGCCGAACGTCAGCCATGCGCCTGTGGTGATGTACAGCACGTCGAGGCCGGCGTTGATCCACAACAAACGGCGCAGGTTGCGGGCTTCAACTTCCGGCGGACGCGCGCGCTTCTCCGCGCTGCGCCACCCGAACCAACCGATGACGCCGTCAATCAAGCCCCAGACCACACACTGCAAGCCGAAGGCGCGCCAAAACCAATCGCCGAAGAGCATGAGCGCTGCGCCGCTGACGACGCTCAGCACACTCCATGCCAATAGCCGGCGCGCAATCGCTTGTGCATAGGCCCAGATCATGCGGAAAGTTGTATCATGCTCTCGAAGAGTAGAGTGGGATCTTCGACAAACCCAATGGCGTAACGCCCAGCGGACGTTAGCGTTGGGATTGGGGAGTGCTGTTTGACGGCAGATCGAGATACGACGCGAGGAAGTCGGCAATGTCTTGCGCGGCGTTAGGGCGAGCCAATCGGCGCGCGTTGACGGCAGCGCGGCGCAACTCGCGCGAGTCGCTACCCAACCAGTGACGCAAGGCGTTCACCACCAATCCCGGCTTCGGCGCCCACACACCTGCGCCCTCATCCACCACGTAAGAGACGTTGCCCTCTTCCTGCCCCGGCAAGCGGCTGTACAAAATCATCGGCAACCCGGCGATGCAGGCCTCGCTGATGGTGCCCGGCCCGGCTTTGGTTACCAGCACCTCGGCGGCGCGCATGAAGTCCGGCATCTCGCGCACGAAGCCATAGGCATGCACGGGGAGGTTCCACTGCGAGGCTTGCAAGCGGCTGAGCAGTTTTTGATTGCGCCCGCACACGACGGCCACCTCGCAGTCGAGGCGCGCGCGTGAAATGGCTTGCGTGACTTCGTACAGCGGGCCGACACCCTCGCCGCCACCCACGATCAGCACCACCGGCTTCGCCTGCGCCGCGCCCCACCCCAGCTTGGCCTTCAGCGCGAGCCGGTCACCCGTCGGCTGGCTGAACCGCGCCGACACCGGCATCCCGATGACGCGCAGTTTATTGGCCGGCATGCCGTAACGCAGGCTTTGTTGCCGGGCCAACTCGGTCGGCACCACACACGCATCCACTTCCGGCGCAAACCACGCGATGTGCGCTGTGACCGCGTCGGTCACGACCGTGACGAACGGCGGCCGCGTGCGCGGATACACCATCGTCAGCCGTGAGAGGATGGGATGCACCGAGACATACAAGTCAGCGGGATTCTCGCGCACTGCGCGGCGCATGCCGTTTTGAATATACGGCCACAAAACCGCGCGCGCCAGTTGAAAACGGCGTGGGCCGTTGCTGAGGTAATACGATAGCCCCCACTGCCACTGCCGCCGGTTGCTGACTTTGGCGTACCACTCCGCTGAGCGGTTGAAGGGCGGCGGCGCGTATTGCTTGATGGCGTCCACCATCACCGGCTCGACCTGATCGGCGTATTTAGCTTTGAGCGCCTCGATGATGGCTTCTGCTGCGCTGCGGTGTCCGCCACCGGTGTCGGAAAACCAGAAAACGATGCGTTTGGGTGTGGTCATTGCGGCGGAAGTGTAATCGCGTTGAGGGTTTCTGCCAAAAGCGTTTCATCCACCTCGACGCCCCATGCCACTTCGCCGACGCGTTTCGGCAGCGCGAACTTCAACTTGCCACCGGCTTTCTTTTTGTCGGCGCTCATCAGCATGCGGATGGCGTTCGGGTCGAGGTTGGGACAGTGCGTCGGTAGGCCGAGGTGGGTGAGCGTGTGCTCAATGCGCGCGGCTAATCCGGATTCAGCGAGCCCCATTTGCTCCGCGATGTGCGTCTCAGCGGCCAACCCGATGGCAACCGCTTCGCCGTGCCGGAGGCGGAAGCCTGAGGCGGCCTCGACTCCGTGGCCAACGGTATGCCCGAGGTTGAGCACCGCGCGTCGCCCAAGCTCAAACGGATCTTCTTCCACCACTCGCACCTTGACTGCAATCGCGCGTTCGATTTGCCGCACACTACCAAAAGTCACGCTGCGTTCGAGTTCCGCGAACAACTCGGCATCGTCAATCAAGCCATGCTTCACGACTTCGGCCATTCCGGCGGTGCGCTCCGCTGTCAGCAGCGTGTTGAGCACGAGCGGATCGGAAACCACAAGCACAGGTGGATGAAACGCGCCGACGAGGTTCTTGCCCTGCGGCAAATCCACACCCGTTTTGCCGCCGAGGCTGGCATCCACCATCGCCAACAGCGTGGTGGGCACATTGACCCAGCGCACGCCGCGCATATACGTCGCCGCCGCGAAACCCACCATATCCCCGATGACGCCACCGCCCACCGCGATCACAGCAGATTGCCGGTCGAGGCCGTGTCGCAGAAACGCGTCATAGAGCGTGCGGACAGTGTCGAGGGTTTTATGCTGTTCGCCCGTGGGAATGGTGACGAATGCACGAACGCTCTGCGTTCGACGGTGACGGGTGCTGTGGGGCAGCGCCCGCATAATGTTTTCATCCGTGACCATTAGTGTGGAGCCAGTCAGCCCGTCGGCAGCCAACAACTCCACCAAGCGTTCGAGCAAGCCGTAGCCGAGCACGATATCGTGCCGCAACCCCGGCGCATTCACCGGCAGTCGTCGTGGTTCGAGGTCGGAACGGATTTCATCCACGACCTGCTGGATGGTTTTGCCATCCGTCTCGATTTGTGCCGCAAACGAGTCGTACAGTTCTCGTCGCGTCTTGAGCAGCGCGCCCAATTTCACTGCCGGGTCATCACCCACCAACAGTGGCCGGTTGCCTTCGGATTGCATGCGCGCGAGCAATACATCCGCGTTGGCACGTAAGCAGAAAACCGGCCCGCTCCGTTCCAGCGCCACGCGGTTCGCAGGGTCGAGCAGCGCCCCACCGCCCGGCGCAATCACCAATCCGTCGCGCGCCGTGAGTTCGGCGATGACTTCCGACTCGATTCGGCGGAATCCATCTTCACCTTGTTTCGCAAAAATCTCGGGGATGGTGAGGCTGGCGCGTGCGCTGATGACGGCATCGGCATCTACAAACTCACGCCCGAGCCGCGCAGCGAGTGCTTGGCCAACGGTTGTTTTGCCAGAACCTGGGGGGCCGTAGAGGGTGAGGTTCACTCAGGGAGACGGACGACGAAGGACGGAAGACGAACGCTGACCGCATCCGGCAGGCGCTCGTCGTTCGTCTATCGTCCTTCGTCCATCATGGCCAATACACCGTTGGTTCGTTCCGCATTTTCAAATCGTCGAGCGCGGCGCGGCGCAGGGCGTCGAAACGCGGTTTCATTTCGGCCATCGAATCGCCGCCGAGT
This sequence comes from Anaerolineales bacterium, assembly GCA_052387475.1. Lineage (GTDB taxonomy): Bacteria > Chloroflexota > Anaerolineae > Anaerolineales > UBA6663 > JANWXR01. The sequence goes on from JBQTJD010000176.1 coordinate 5,420, forward strand.
TTTTCGAGCAGGGCATCGGCCAGCACGAAAGCCGCCATCGCCTCGCCGATGACGCCGGCGCGCGGCACAGCACAGAAGTCCGAGCGCTCGTACTCCATTGGCTTCGGCTCGCCGGTGGCGAGATCCACCGAGTTGAGCGGTGTGAGTGTGGTCGAGATCGGTTTCATGTACACGCGCAGCACGATCGGCTCGCCAGTTGTGATGCCGCCTTCGAGGCCGCCGGCGCGGTTGGTGTGCCGCACTAAAGCCGAAGGACGATGGACGGAAGACGAAAGTTGGTCGCTCGCCTGCGAGCGTTCGTCCTTCGTCCATCGTCCTTCGTCCAACATGATTTCGTCATGCACTTGCGTCCCCGGCTTGCGTGCGTTCTCAAACGCCTCACCGATCTCGACACCCTTCATGGCGTGGATGCTGAGCATGGCCTGCGCCAGACGACCGGTGAGACGCCGATCCCAATGCACGTGGCTGCCAAGGCCGGGCGGCACGCCGAGCGCGACGACCTCGAACACACCGCCGAGTGTGTCCTTCGCACGGATGATATCCTCGACCCGCGTACGCATCGCGTCGGAGGCGGCCGGGACGGGACACGCCATCTCCGATTGCAATGCGCGTTCGATCCGTTCTTCCAAAGTCAACGCCGATACATCTGCGTGCACGCCGCCGATTTCAATCACGTAACTCCCCACCTGCACTCCGAACTCAGCCAACAGTTTGCGACAAATCGCGCCAGCGGCCACGCGGGCAGTGGTCTCGCGCGCCGAGGCGCGTTCGAGGCTCATCCGCAAATCGCTGTGTCCATACTTGATCGCGCCGGTAAGGTCGGCGTGGCCGGGGCGCGGCGTCGTCATAGGCGCAACAGCTTTGCCTTTCCATTTGGCGTGGTCGAGATTCTCCACCTGCACTGCAATCGGCGCGCCGATGGTGACACCGGCCATCACACCGCTGAGCAGTTGCGCGCTATCGCGCTCCAGCTTCATGCGCGGGCTTACGCCGGGATATGGCTTGCCGGCGGCATTCAATCCTTGCCGCCGCGCAAGGTCGGGGTTGAGGTCGTCGGCGGACAAGGACAATCCAGCCGGTATTCCTTCCAAGATCATGATGACAGCCGGGCCATGCGACTCGCCGGCGGTTAGAAATCTAAGCGACATGTGTGCCCACCTGCTCACCCGCCCACCCGCTCACCTGCATCGCAGGGGCGGGTGGGCGGGTGAGCATACAGTTTTTCTTCAGCGGCGGCGCGCATCACCTCGCGTGGCGCGGGTTTGCCCGTCCACAATTCAAAGGCCAGCGCGCCTTGCTCGACCAACATGCCGAGGCCGGTGGCGGCGCGCAGGCCGTGCGCGCGGGCTTGTTGGGTGAGGCGAGTCTCCGCCGGGTTGTAAATCATGTCGTACACAAAAGCGTCCGGCGGAAGCGGAACGGTTGCGGGCCACGGTGAGCCGTCAGTGTTCGGCGTCATGCCGATAGGCGTGCTGTTGAGGATGAGGGCGACATCATCGCACGCTTGCAGGAAGCCAAGCTCAGTCCATTCGAAAATTTCCAGCAGTGCGAGGGATTGCAGGGCCTCAGCCTGTTCGCGGCGGCGAGCCACGACGCGAACGCGCGCGCCGACTGCCACACACGCAGCTACCGCCGCCCGCGCCGCGCCGCCCGCACCGATGAGCATGACCGTGCGGCCTTGCAGTTTCACACCGTGCATGTGTAAGTCGGCGAGCAAACCGGCCGCATCCGTATTATGCCCAATCAATTGGCCTTCACGTTTAACTATAGTGTTCACTGCGCCAATGGCCTGCGCCACCGCCGTCAGCCCATCGAGCAGCGGGACGATGGTTTCTTTGTGCGGCACGGTGACGTTGGCCCCGACGAAATCACCGCTGCGCAACTCGGCGACGGCTTCACTCAAGCGCTCCGGCCCAACCGGTAATGCTTCATAGCACCAATCGTTCAACCCCACGTAGGCGAGCGCGGCGTTGTGCATTGCGGGCGAAAGCGAGTGCAAGAGGGGATAGCCCAACAATGCAAGTTTCATTTTATTGGTTTGCGTTTGGAGCGTGCGCGACCACCCGTCGGAAGCGAAAGCCAGAGAGCGATGCTGGCAGCGATCATCATCGCCAATACCGTTGTCACTCGCAAAACGAGATTGTCGATGATGATCGCTGCCAGCATCGCTCTCTGGCTTTCGCTTCCGACGGGTGGTCGCGCACGCTCCAAACGCAAACCAATAAAATGAAACTTGCATTGTTGGGCTATCCCCTCTT
>JBQTJD010000177.1:0-12753 GCA_052387475.1 Anaerolineales bacterium
TCACCCGCAGCGGGCGGCGTTACGACCTGTTGCTCGACATTGCGGGCAGCCGGTCGTGGTCGGAGTGCAAGCGCGTGCTGAACCCCAAGGCCAGCTTCGTCATCGTCGGAGGGCCGAAGACCAATCGTGTGATCGGGCCGCTGAGCCACGTGCTCAAGGTACGCCTGGCGTCGCTGGGCGCGAGCCAGAAGGTGGTGTTCTTCATCGCGCAGTTCAACCGAGAAGATTTCGCCGTCCTGAAAGAACTGCTTGAGTCCGGAAAGGTGACGCCGGTCATCGACCGAACGTACCCGCTGAGCGAGACGGCCGAGGCCATGCGTTATCTGGGAACCGGTCACGCACGAGGAAAAGTCGTCATCACAATGGAACCCAATACCGACAAATCCGGGCAACCGTGATGAAAACGATTGTGTAGGCAAGCTCCAACCGCCTCTCATCGACGTCCGCCAGGACGGGGGTTTCGGAGCAAAGGGGTTTTGATTGTTAGGCGATTTTCGTTATACTCCCCTTGTCGTACAATTTGCATCCCAATGTATATCCCGCCTCAAAGCAAAGGAGGTGAAGAACCCACCCAGAGCAAACCCAGTGTGCGAGACTGTGAGCGTGTCCCCAATCCTTCTTGAGGAGAAGACCATGAAGCGTAAGCCCTATCTTGTAATCGCCAGCATCAGCCTATTCAGTTTGTTGCTGGCCGCCTGCGGAACCACCACTGTCGAGGTCACCCGCGAAGTCCCGGTCACGGTTGAAGTCCCCGTCACGGTTGAAGTTCCGGTGGCTGGCACGCCCGCCGCCCCGGTCCAGGTTCCGGTCACCTTCGCCGAGCCGGGCGACACCCTCAAAACCGTCAGCGAGCGCGGCTCACTGTTGTGCGGCGGCAATGCCAATGTGCCCGGCTTCGGCTATCTCGATCCCGCCACCCAGCAATTTGCCGGTTTTGACATCGACTTCTGCAAGGCGCTGGCGGCGGCCATCTTCGACGACCCGGAAAAAATCGAAGTGATCGCCACCACCGGCACCACCCGCTTCCCGGCCCTGCAATCGGGCGAGGTGGACGTGCTCATCCGCAACACCACCTGGACCATCAGCCGTGACACCTCGCTCGGCTTCGACTTCGGGCCGACCACGTTTTACGACGGGCAGGGCATGATGGTGCTGAAAGACAGCGGCATCACCGACCTGGCCGGGTTGGCAGGCGGCACAGTATGCGTGCAACAGGGCACCACCACCGAGAAGAACCTGGCCGACGTGATGCGCGCCGGGGGCATTGACTACGAGCCGTTGGTGCTGGCCGACGCGCAGGCCACGCGCGAAGCCTACGACCAGGGCCGCTGTGACGGCTTCACCACCGACAAGTCCGGTTTGGTCAGCCAGCAGACGTTGTTGGCCGACCCAACCGCCCATGTCATCCTCGATGTGACCATGTCCAAAGAGCCGCTTGGCCCGCTCGTCCGGCATGGTGACAGCAACTGGGGCGACGTGGTGAGTTGGGTGACCTACTGTACCGTGCAAGCTGAAGAGTTGGGCATCGACTCGCAGAACGTGGACGACATGCTCGGCAGTGACGACCCGGTGGTGCTCAACACCCTGGGCGTGGAAGGCGACCTGGGCCTGGCATTGGGCCTGGCCGCCGATTTCTGCGCGCGCGTCATCCGGCATGTGGGCAACTACGGCGAGATTTACGCTCGCAACCTCGGCCCCGACACGCCCTTTAACTTGCCGCGCGGCCCGAATGAATTGTGGACGAACGGCGGCCTGCTGTATTCCCCGCCTTTCCGCTAAACCGCACCACAAATTAGATAGCCCGGCCATGGAGTGCCGGGCTGTCTAATCTCTTATGAACTTTGACGACCAACACCGGCAATCATCGTCACACTGGAGTCGAGGCTTCAGCCGGGTCCTTCCGTTCACCGGCTAAAGCCTCGACTCCGAGATTACCGAAGTTGAACGTCAAAACTCATTAGGCAGGAGATAAACTGGACTATGAGGCGGCCTCGTTCTGAAGTGGTGATGCCGAACACCGTAGTCCCCTTCTGGCGTGATGTGCGCGTGCTGGGGGTGCTGGCCCAAATCGCGTTTGTGTTCGCCGCCGTCGCCGCCCTCAGTTGGATCGGCAACAATGTGGCCCAGGGGCTGCAGGCGCTCGGCGGGGCGCAGTTCCTGTGCGATGACGGCACCTCAAATTTTCGGTGCGCCTTCAACTTCATGTCCACCGCCGCCTCGTTTGACATCGGCGAAAAACCGATTGACTACGAAACCACTGATAGTTACTGGCGCGCGCTGACTGTCGGCCTGCTCAACACAGTCAAAGTCTCCATCGTCGGCGTGGTGCTTGCCACGCTGCTTGGCCTGTTCGCCGGCATCGCCGTCCTCTCCAACAACTGGCTGCTGAGCCGCATCGCCGCCGGTTACATTGATGTGATCCGCAATACGCCGCTGTTGGTGCAACTCTTCTTTTTATACTTCGCCGTCATTCTACAGTTCCCGCCGCTCCGGGAGAGCCTCCAGCCTGCGCCGGGCGTCTACCTCAGCCAACGCGGCATCGCCCTGCCCTGGCCGGTCTTTACCACGTCGTTTTTGCCGTGGCTGGCCTTCATCATTTTAGGATTTATTCAGTTTCAAGTGTTGTGGTTGCTCCTCGGCCAACGCGAACGGCAGACGGGCAAGCCGACGAACCGCTGGCTGTGGGCCACGCTCGCGGGGCTAGCAGTGATTGTGGTTGGATGGACTCTCACCGTGTCGTTCAATACCAATCAGGCCGCGTTGGTCAGCCGCGCCAGCCGCGTGGCGCAAGCGTCCAACCCGCTCGCGGAGTTACAAGTGCTGGTTGCTAAACGCCTTGCCCTGCCTCAACTCACAAGAGAAGCCCTGGAAACCGTGGATGAGGAAACGCTGGCTGCGGGCGCTTTGCAAGTGTGCGTGGTGAAAGAGTCGCCTTCTGAACCGAACCTGGCGGCTCAACTGCAAGAAGGGAACATCCCCTTCAAGATGAACCGCTTCGACCGACCCGATCAGGCGGGCGCGGCTTATGCCAAAGAGACGTGCGACATTCTGGTGGGCGACCAAACTCTGGTGGTCGCGGAGCGCGCGGCGCTGGAAAACCCGGACGGCCACTTGCTGATTCCGATTCGGGAATATCCGGTCGTCCTTTCAGCGCCTCAACTGGAGGGCCTGAATCTGGTGGGCGGCGCGCGGCTCACGCCCGAGTTCGCCGCTATTCTCTTCGGCTTAGTCATCTATACCGGGGCCTTCATCGCCGAGATTGTGCGCTCAGGCATTCAAGCGGTGCCGCGCGGGCAGAGCGAGGCCGCCCGCGCGCTGGGCCTCACCGAGGGCCAGCGGCTCCGGCTGGTTATTTTGCCTCAGGCCTTGCGCGTCATCATCCCACCGCTTACCAGTCAATACCTTAACCTCACCAAAAACTCCAGCCTGGCGATTGCCGTGGCCTACCCCGATTTGGTGGCCGTCACCAACACCATCCTCAACCAATCGGGGCGGGCGGTGCAGGTGGTGGTGCTGGTGATGCTCAGCTACCTTGTGGTGAGTTTAGCCATCTCAGCCTTGTTGAACTGGTATAACAGCCGTATGGCATTGGTGGAGCGATAAACCATGGCCACCCTGGCTCAATCCGCAGGCTCACGCTCCCGCCTCCTGGCCGCCGAAATCAACGGTTGGTTTCAGGAGAACGTCCTCGGCGCGCCGTACAAAACTTTATTCAACCTCGGCCTCGCCTGGGCGACCTTGGCCGTCTTTCAATCTCAATTAGAAACAGCCCCTGCGCTGGCCGGCATGATTGGCGGGCTATGGTTGTTGGGCCTGTTCGGCGTTGTGTTCAGCGCGCTCACTCACCGTTTTAACACCGTTACCCAATGGCTGAAAGACCGCTTATATCCCTCCCCAACCAGCGCGCTGGTGACGTTGTTGATCCTGTTGCTCTTGAGCGGGCTGGCGCGGGCCGGGCTTGCCTGGGCCGTGACGGAGGCCAACTTTTCCGCTGACCCCGAAGTCGTTGCGGCAAGCGCCCACACCGGGGCGACGTGGGGCATCATTGCCGCCAATCTGAAATTGTTCATGGTCGGCCAGTTTGATAACGACCAGCTCTGGCGGGTGTGGGCCAGCGTGGGCTTGCTGGTCATACTCACTGTGATTAGTTTGCCGGTCTATGGGCCGTTCCGTGTTCAACTCAAGCCCATTCGTCGCACCCTCACCGTGGCCTGGTTGTTGTCGCCGCTGGTGTTGTGGGTGCTCTTGCGTGGCATTGGCGAAGAGGGTTTTCTGAGCCAGATTGAAACTCGGACGTGGGGCGGACTACTGCTTACCCTCATCATCGCAGTCTTCGCCATTGTGGTGTCGTTCCCGCTCGGTGTGCTGTTGGCGCTGGGGCGGCGGAGCACCATTCGAGGCATACCGGCCTGGTTGACTTATAGCGTGGTGGGCGCGGTGAGCGCGTGGGGGCTGATGACCTACACTCTACCCAACTGGGCTTTGGCGCGTACGCCGTTGGAATACGTGCTGATTCTCTGGCCGGTGTGGTTGCTGGTGGCTGGGATCGCCTTTCAACGCGTCTTCCATGGCAACGTCGTGGCGGCGTTTTGCACGGTGTACATTGAGGGGGTGCGCGGCGTGCCGCTCATCACCGTGCTGTTTATGGCGAACTTTCTCTTGCCGCTCTTCCTGCCGTCCGGCACGATTATTGAAAACGTCTTTCGCGCGATGTGGGGCTTCATGTTCTTCAGCGCCGCTTATCTGGCCGAGAATGTGCGCGGCGGCTTGCAATCCATCCCCACAGGCCAATACGAAGCGGCGCAGGCGCTGGGCCTGAACACCTTTCAGCAACTCTGGTTCATTATCCTGCCGCAAGCCTTGCGCGTCGTTATTCCGCCCATCGTCGGCCAGTTCATCGGTTTGTTCAAAGACACCACGCTGGTGGCCGTCGTCGGCCTGTTCGATTTGCTCGGCATCGCCAACGCCGCCGTGGCCCAGCCCGATTGGCTCGGCCTGCGCCAGGAAGTGTACGTTTTCGTCTCGCTGGTGTACTACATCGGCTGTTTTGCCATGGCCACCACCAGCGTGTGGCTGGAACGACGCATGCGCGTGGGCCAGCATTAGCAGAAGGCCGATGGCGTATGACTGATAGCCATAGGCCGCCGGCCATACGACTTGCCGGGAGTAGCATGACTGCACCGACCAACACTGTTGACGACATCATCATCTGCCGCGACGTGCACAAATGGTTCGGCAATTTCGAGGCGCTGAAGGGCATCAGCCTGACGGTCAAGACCGGCGAGGTTGTGGTCATCATCGGCCCGTCCGGATCGGGCAAATCCACCTTCATCCGCGCCCTCAACCGTCTGGAGACGCACCAGCAAGGCCAGATCATCATCGACGGCATCGAACTCTCACACGACCTGCGCAACATTCAAGAGGTCCGGCGCGAGGTGGGGATAGTGTTTCAGTCGTTCAATCTCTTTCCGCATCTCACCGTGCTCGACAATATCATGTTGGCCCCGCTCAACGTGCGCCGCTGGCCGCGTGAAAAAGCGGAAGAGATTGCCCAACAATGGCTGGCGCGGGTGGGCATCCCCGAGCAAGCCAATAAATATCCGGGCCAACTTTCCGGCGGCCAGCAACAACGTGTAGCGATTGCGCGCGCGCTGGCCATGCAACCTAAAATCATGCTCTTTGATGAGCCGACCTCGGCGCTTGACCCCGAAATGATTAAGGAAGTGCTGGACGTGATGCGCGACCTGGCCAACGGCGGTTATACCATCGTGGCCGTCACGCATGAGATGGGCTTTGCGCGCGAGGTCGCCGACCGTATCTTTTTCTTCGACCGCGGGCAGATTGTAGAAGAAGGACCGCCGGCCCAATTCTTCAACAACCCTCAGCACGAGCGCACGCGGATGTTCCTCTCGCAAATCCTGCACCATTGATTGATGGCAGATTGCAGATGGTAGATTTTCATTCTGCCATCTGCAATCTAAAATCTGCAATCGAATGAGCCACTGGCTGAGTGTGTACTGGCTGTGGCTAATGCCGGCCCTGGCGGTGCTGGCGACTCTCACCCGTTGGCGGGCGTTCCGCCTCGCGCGCCAGCGCGGTCTGCTCGGCCCCCTGGGGTGGCGCTGGATGCTCCTCGCCCTCGCCGCCGCGCAAAGCCTCATCTGGCTCACCCACCTGGCGCTCACATATTCCACCTCACTCGAATTGCCACTCGGCGGGCTGGCCGCGCTCGGCGTGATGTTGCTGGCGCTTCGGGCGGCCCGCCCCGAAGTGCATCCCGGCCTGCACGGGTTTCAGCGCCCCCTGCCCCGCGATGGGTTGGAGTTGATTGAGCGCGAACAACACGCCAACCGGCTCACATCGCTCCGTTGGCTCTGGCCGACGCTTCCGGCTCTAAGCCTGCTTCTCGGCCCTGCCCTGTATGCCCCCGAACGTTGGCTCGATTTTGCCCTCTTCGGGCTTACCCTGACTGCGCCGCTGTGGCTCATTCCGTATAAACGGCTTTGGCTGACGCCAGTTTTGCTCGCGCCGCCGCTTTTGATTTTGCTTGGGCAAACGCTGGCTCTACGCGCTACGCTACCCGCCGGTCGGTGGGCCACGCCGCTCACGGGCGCGCATTGCACCGGGGCGGTGACGGTGAAGGCCGGGCAGGCGTGGTGCCTCAACGCCTTCACCGGCGCAGTCTATCAATTTCACTTGAACACCGGCGTGGTCAACCACGAAGCGCATGTGCCCGAGGGCGCGCGTCTGTTTACGGGCACGGCCACTCAGGCGTGGGTGCAACAAGTTCCGGCGCGCGGGTTGGTGCGCGTGAGCGCCGACACGATTGATTTAGCTCGGGTGCGGAGCGCGCATTCCGGCGCGGCCGATGAGGCCGGCCGTTTGTGGGTGATTGACGTGGGGATGGAATTATCGGTTTACACCGAAGGCGCGCTCACTCGTTTGAGTTCAACCGACGGCTTATTGAACAACACCGCCAACGTCGTCAAAGTGAGTCCGCAAGGCGAGGTGTGGGTAGGCTCGATTGGCGGGGCGAGCGTTCTGCGGGCGGGCCAGTGGCACACGTACGGCCCAGCGGCGGGCGTGCCCGGCGCGGTGATTAACTTCGCCTTTGCGCCCGAGGGCGAGGGGGGGTTGATGTGGCCAGCCCGCCCCGGCTACCGCCCGCCGGCGAATGGGGGTGTGAGCGCGCTCACAGCGGCGGGTGTGCAACGCCACCTGGCACTCGGCGCGTTGACGGGCCTGGAAGCCCCCCGCACCGGTGATGCGCTGGCAGTGGATGGCGAGGGCCGGTTGTGGTTCGTCACGCAATCCATTTTGAAGCGTGAGAAATACCTAGGCCTCGCCACAGTTGACGATCAGGTCGAGCTTTATTCACTCGGCCAGTTTGCGACGAGCGGGCTATATCAGTACGGTGGCAACGGGCTGTGGCAGAACTCTTTTGGGGTGGTGCCCGATGGCGCGGGTGGCGTTCTACTTTATAACGGAGACGCGCACCCCTGGCGTCACTGGCGACCATAGTTCAGAAAGCAGAAGGCAGTAGGCAGTTTGCTTTCCGCTTTCTGCCGACTGCTTTCGGCCTCCTGTACCTACAACTCCCACTCATCCCCCGCTTCCCCCACTTTCATCGCCTGCGCTTCCAGCCACTCGCGCTCCGGCCCGGCGCGATGAAGAGGGTTGCTGTGGTTGAGGTGGATAAAACGCACATCGGCGCTAGAACCCTTCAACCGGGCGACCGTCTCGCTCACTAGCGGATGCCCAATGCTGGCAACATCGCGCCCGGGAAGTTCGTCGGCGCTGAAGAATGAGCCATCCAGCAGGGCCACGTCCACCTCAGCCACCACCTCATTCAGCGAGAGTTCCCACCGTTCCCAAGCATCAATATCCGGCAGATATAACAACCGGCGAGCCGGGCCGCGCACGATAAAGGCCACCGCATCGCTCCACTCGTCGCGGTGCGGGACGAGCAACGGTTTGACCGACAAGTTAGGCGTGAGCGCAAACCACGACTCTGGCATAAGGTCATACAGAACAATGTTGCCCTGCCTCACCAATTGGCTCCATGGCGCGTGCGCGCTCAGGAAGCCGTTGAGCCGGGCAGTGCCATATACCGGCAGGCCACGGGCCGCCATCGCCTCGTAGCCTAAATGAATCAAACCGGTGTAGTGGCCGATGTGGGCATGCGTGAGGAGCAGGCCGGACAGCGACGCGGCGGGCGCTCGGGTTTGCATGAAGCGGAGTTGCTCGCGAAAGTCGGGTGTCGCATCAATTAAGAACCATTGGCCCGTCTCAGCATCGAGCAGGCCGAGGGCGCTCACCCATTTGCGTTGCGAGGCAGAAGCCCAGGCCGCGCGGCAGTTGGGACATAAGCAACCGGCCTGAGGCACTCCGGCATCTTGCGCATTGCCGAGAAGGATGGCGTGCGGCATAACGGCGCAGTAATGTAGGAGTTACGCAGTTGAACTAACAAACTGCCCGTAATGTCGCCCTGAGCAGCGTTCGCAGTAGCGAACGCCCGCGAAGGGCCTCCTGCGAGCATGACGAGGCCCTTCGCGCGCAACCAGTCGGGCAAGGCATCGATCGCGCCGGTGCGCTCAGAGCCTGCCCTGAGCTTGCCGAAGGGGCGACATGAACTGCGTAACTCCTATAATGGTCAAAATTGTTCCAGGATGAAGTTGGAAAGCTGGTGATGACATTGAAATGCGCCCAGTCCGCGTTGTCATTGAGAGGCATGAATTATAGGCGCAGACAGTAAGTGGGCAAGCATTTGGATGCGGTGGTGGCCGCTCAGCCTCCCGGCCGAGCCACTGCTATAATCTCGAATATGGACACGGCTACGACTGCGATACTACACGAACTGCGCGAGGGCTTGACGCAAGTGCTTGGCCCACAGCTCAATCGGGTGTTGTTATATGGCTCACGTGCACGCGGCGACGCCCGGGCCGACTCGGATTATGATGTGCTGGTCGTCGTCAATGGCGAGTTCGACTACGCCGACCTGCTGCGCCGCACATCGGCGCTGGTGAGCGGGCTTTCGCTGGCCCACGACATCGTGATCTCACGCGTCTTCGTCACCCGCGAGCAATTCGAGCGCGAACAATCCCCGTTCCTCCTCAATGCGCGACGCGAGTCCGTGCCAATATGAGCCCTGAAATTCGGGCGCTGTTCGACAAAGCTCAAGCCAGTTGCAACGCCGCCCGCGTGCTACAGCGTGAAGGCTTCATGGACTTTGCCGCATCGCGCGCCTACTACGCCATGTTTTACACGGCGGAGGCCTTGTTGTTGAGTCGGGGGTTTTCTTTTTCATCTCATTCCGCCGTGATCGCCGCCTTCGGCAAAGAGTTCGCCAAGAGCGGCGATCTTGACTCGCGCTTTCACCGGCATTTGATAGACGCGCAGGATACACGGATCACGGGCGACTACCGCACCGGAGTAACGATCACCAGCGTACAAGTTGATGAGGCCCTGCGCTGGGCGCAAGACTTCCTCGCGGCGGCTAGTGCTTTCCTTGCCCGAAAGAGTTGAGCTAACGGCAATGACGAATGGCCCGGCTATTGTGCCGGGCCTTTTCGTTTCGATTTCAAGTGAAATCAAGGAACATGCCGAAACACAGCCAACGTTCGGCCTTCCAGTGTCACATCATCTTCCGCGCTGTATAACGCCGGCTCTGGAGTGGGCGTGGCCTCGCTGGTGTCCAGCACTTTCTCCCAGCGCAACAGCCAGTCGGAGGCGGGCAACGTGAAGGTGAGCGATGAATGATGCGCGTTGAAGAGCAGATAGAAGCTCTGGTCGGTGAGGCGCTGACCCTTCTCGTCCAGGCCCCTGATGCCGTGGCCGTTCAGAAACACCGCCAGCGCTTTCGTGGAGCCGTTGATCCAGTTTGGCTCCGCCATCTCCTCGCCCTCGGGAGTGAACCAATCAATATCGCGGAAGCCGAGGCCACGCACCGCCCGCCCGCGGAACCAGCGGCGCTGGCGAAAAACCGGATGCGCCCGCCGCAGTTGGATCAGTCGCTGCGTGAAGGCCAGCAGGGCCGCATCCACGTTCTCCCAATCGAACCACGAGATCACATTGTCCTGACAATAAGCATTGTTGTTGCCCTGCTGCGTGCGGCCCAACTCGTCGCCGCCCAGCAGCATCGGCACGCCCTGCGAGAGCAGCAACGAGGCCAGGAGATTGCGCTGCTGACGAGCACGCAGTTGAGTGATTTCGGGATCGTCGCTCGGGCCTTCGACGCCGCAATTCCACGACCGGTTGTGATTCTCGCCATCGTTGTTGTCCTCGCCATTCGCCTCGTTATGCTTTTCGTCGTAGCTCACCACATCGTTGAGCGTGAAACCATCGTGCGCGGTGATGAAGTTGATGCTCGCCGCCGGCTGGCGGCCACGCGTGCCGAACTGGCCGTGGCTGCCGGTGAAGCCGGCGGCGAAATCGCCGGCTGAGCCTTCCGCGCTGCGCCAGAAGTCGCGCATCACATCGCGATACTTGCCGTTCCACTCGCTCCAGCCCGGCGGGAAGTTGCCGACCTGATAGCCGTGCTCGCCCACATCCCACGGCTCGGCGATGAGCTTGACCTGTGCGATGACCGGGTCTTGCCGCAGGATGTCGAAGAAGGCGGCGCGCGGGTCGAAGCCGTCCAGCTCGCGGCCCAAGGTGGTGGCCAGGTCAAAGCGGAAGCCATCCACGTGCATCTCTTGAATCCAGTAGCGCAGGCTGTCGCCGATGAGTTGCAGCACGTTCGGCTCGACGACGTTGAGGGTGTTGCCGGTGCCGGTGTAATCGTGATAGTAGCGCGGTTGATTGAGGACGAGGCGATAGTAGCTGGCGTTGTCAATGCCTTTGAAGGAGAGCAGCGGGCCGAGATGGTTGCCTTCGCCGGTGTGGTTGTAAACTACGTCGAGGATGACCTCGAGGCCGGCGCGGTGCAGGGCCTTCACCATCTGCTTGAACTCCGCCACCTGCTGCCCCTGCACGCCGCCGCTGGCGTAACTGGCCTCGGGCGCAAAGAAGCCGATGGAGTTATAGCCCCAGTAATTGCTCAGGCCGCGTTCGGTCAGATGCCGGTCGGTGACGAACTGCTGGACAGGCAGCAACTCCACGGCGGTCACGCCCAATGACCGGAGATGTTCGAGCACCGGCGGGCACGTCAGGCCGAGGTAGGTTCCGCGCAACTCATTGGGCACCTGCGGATGGCGCGCCGTGAGTCCCTTCACATGCACTTCATAGAGGATGCTGTCCGCGAGCGGCGTGCGCGGCGGGCGGTCATCGTCCCAATCGAAGGCCGGGTCAATCACCACGCACTTCGGCAAGTTGGGTGCACTGTCGCGCCGATCCATCGCAAGCTCGCCCTCGGGATGGCCGACGATGTAACCGAACAGCCGGTCGCCATCCTGCCAGTCAATCGTCCCAGCGATTGCGCGCGCGTACGGGTCGAGCAGCAGTTTGTTCGCGTTGAAGTAATGGCCTTGCAGCGGCTTGTGGGGGCCGTGCACGCGATAGCCGTAGAGTTGGCCGGGCCGCAGTTTGGGGATGTAACCGTGCCAGACCTGATTGGTGTATTCGGGCAGTTTCAGCCGGGCGTTCTCGCGCGCCGGGTTGTCTGAATCGAACAGGCATAGTTCGACTCCCGTGGCATGGGCGCTGAACAACGCGAAGTTGACGCCCTCGCCATCCCACGTGGCGCCGAGCGGATACGGTTGCCCCGGCCAGATTTTATTCGCGCGCATAAGTGACTCGTGACGTATAGACTCCTTCGGGAATAAGGTGCGTGGCACGTTTGCCCAGCAAAATCATGCTCATTTCAAACGTGCCACGCACCTGAATCACTATTTCCGATAGAGTCTTATGAATAAAGCTGACCGTCAGCGTATCAGAAATGCGCGATTACCTCCATGCGCGGTTTGGGTGTTGAGTTACCGTTCAACAAACCAGCTCTTGACGCCTATGGCGAATTCCCCTTTTGATTTACGGTTGTCATTCCCGCGAAAGCGTCCCAAGGAAAAGCCTTGGGCAGAATCCAACGCCTCGGCTTGGACACTGCCATTGGAACAATGGCGCTTTCGCGGGTGTGACGTCAGCGGTTTCCTTTTGCTTCTAAGGAAGCACCCTGAGCGGAGCGGCCTGTTTTTGGCCGCGTAGTCGAAGGGGCGGCCATAATTCAAATCGGAATCTGCTCTAACATTTCAACGTCGTGATCGGGCGGCACTGAAGCAGATAGAGTTGCCCGCCTGCGTAAGCGCACTCCACGTCAACCGCATATCCCATTTTCTCTTCCAGCGAGATAGCGAGATGAGTCATCTCAACCATCTGCTCATCAGTGAGTGACGGTTGCACACGCAAGAAGCGCGGCACATCTACTTCCTGCGTTCCACCGGGGATCGAAACCGTCATGCGTTCCTTCTCCGTAATCTGGCAGCTCTCGGTGGCGAGATCAGACTTGCGCACGACGAACGTATCCGGCGTGACCGTGCCGCCGACGATGCTCTCGCCCAAGCCCCAACTGGCGTTGATCAGCACTTCATCCCGATTGCTCGTGACCGGATTGGCGCTGAATACGACAGCGGAGACATCCGAAGCGACCAACTGTTGAACGAGCACAGCCAGCCGCACCCGCTCCACCGCCAGTCCCTGCTGGCGGCGATATTCCAGGGCGCGCTCTGAATAAGCCGAGTCCCAACAACGTGTCACCGCCTGAAGGATGGCATCCACGCCGACAATGTTGAGATAGGTCTCGTGCTGTCCGGCGAACGAGGC
>JBQTJD010000178.1:0-2600 GCA_052387475.1 Anaerolineales bacterium
GGCACGTACACTTACGGCAACCGCCCATATCGCGTGATTGTCAATGGACAGACCGGTGAGGTGGCCGGCGACAAACCGACCGACGCGGTCAAGGTGTGGCTCGTCAGCGTGGCGGTGGTGATCGTACTGCTGTTCATTTTCTTGCTCGTCTTTGCTTTGCTCTCCCGCGCATGACTCATCGTTTCGACTGGCTCGGCAGCCGCGCACCGTACCTCGACACTCCATGGGTGATGCACTGCGGCACGGTGATCATCGGCTGCTACGGCGGCAATTCGCAGGCCGGCGCGCGTCACAACGAAGATGCCGCCCTCATCTGGCAGGCGGCTGATCGGCAGTGGACGTTCGCCGCCGTGCTCGACGCGCACACCACCGGCCAGAGCGCGATGCTGGTGCTCAATCTGCTGGATGCCGAACACGATAATCTGGTGGAGGCCTTGTCGTCTCCCACACCCACGGCCTTCGAGCAATTGCACAAGCGGCTGCTGGCGGCGTTCACGTCGCAATCGTTCCGGCAGCAATGCCAGCAGATTGAGGGTGAGACGGCTTGCCTCATCGCTGCCCAGAAAGACAACGTGCTTTTTTGGTTTTCGGTCGGCGATTGCGTAGCGTATTTATTTCATCCCGAACTCGCGCGCCTCGGGCAGCACGCGCTCAATCAACGCCAGTTCTTCGAGTGGATCGGACGGACGAACACGTTTGATCTGCCGGCGCCGTGTTACTCCACCGGCGTGCGCGAGTTGCGCGGTGATGCGAACGTGATTGCGCTGGTGACCGATGGCGTGCTCGAAAGCCCCGGCTCACTCTACGACGAAGGGGCCGCGCTCTCGGCGGCGCTCACGGCCAAAAACGGCGACGGGCAGTTGGCGCTCGGCGCGAACGTCGAACGCGTGTTAGCGCGCATCCATCAGGCGCAAGGGCGCGACAGCGCTACAATCATCGTGTGGCGGGTGATGAATCGCCACACCGGCGCTTACACTTCGGCTTAACTTGTGTCTGCGATTGACAGCCAAACCTTCGATCTGACCGGCGCGCATTACGCGCTTGGGTATATACAGGGCGAGCGCACCGCGCCGTTCACCGTTCCCACGTGGTGGCCGCCTCCGCCAGATAGCGGCTTCGCGCACGAGTGTGCGGCCATCCTCCGCGAAGTGCACGCGCTGCTGCTCGACGAGATTGAGGGTTACGCCGACGCGCAATCACTCTCATTCGATGAACTGCTGCGCGGCCTATGCCGCCGCTCGATGAAGGCGCGGTCGGCCCCCACCCGCGATAGCCGTGCCATCGCCGCCCTCCCCAGTATCGCAACAACGGCGACACAAGGGAGGGAGCACCCATACCCCGAAGGCGGCTGTTCATCTTTCGCACGGGTGGATGCGAACGGGCATGTGCGGGCCGGCCACAATTACGACTTCTATCCAATGCAGCGCGTGCGCCAGCGTATCCGCCTCGCGCCGAACGTGGGCCGCCCGAGTGTGGGCATGCGCGGCTCGGTGCCGGGCGGGCGCTACGATGGCGTGAACGATGCCGGGCTTTTCATTGCGCTGCAGGTCGTGCTCTCCGATGAGCCGGACGAGATCCGGCCCGGCCTTCCCTTTCACTTGATCCCACGCCTGGCGCTGGAGACTTGCGCGAGCGCCCGTGAGGCCATTGAACTGTTGACGCGCGTGCCGCATCTCAACCCGTTCAATTACCTCGTGGCTGACTCGTCGGGTGAGCTGGGCGTGGTTGAGGCGCATCCCTCACGTGTCCGCGTTCGTGATCCGGAGCGCTCTAATTCAATCGCCGCCACCAATCACTTTGAGCATCCCGACATGCGCGGCTTCCAGCGCGGGCGCAAACTCACACATTCGCACAATCGGTTACGAGCGTTGAACGACGGCGCAGCGCTGACCGATCACACCGCCAACTTGTGCGGCCACGCCGGTGGACACACCACGCTGTGGAGCATGCAAGCCGACCTCACCGCACGAACCGTGGAGTTCGCGAATGGCGCGCCGTGCGAAGTGGCTTACGAGTCGGTGCAGTGGCCGGGTGTTTGAACCGCAAAGCGCGCAAAGGACGCAAAGTTTTCTTCGCGCTCTTTGCGTCCTTTGCGGTTAAAATTTCTCTGTGCCCAACAACGACCTACGCTCGCGTTTGCAACGCCTGCGCCCACAAAAAAGCAAGCCGACACGCGAACTCATTTACGAGCCGTTGCCGGAAACGGTTTTGCCCGGCCGTGAATATCAAACCTCGCAGGGCGCATTTCAACTTATCGAGGAACGCTACCCGCTCACGCATCGGCACGGGCATCTGAGTTTTGACGCCCTCTTTGTCCATCAGGCCGAAATCGTAGCGAAGCTGGCGCGCGCGCCGCAGTTCGCCACGGTGGATTTGCGCGGCCTCGCCTTCCTAGACACCGAGACCACCGGGCTGGCCGGCGGCGCGGGCACGCTGGCTTTTCTCAGTGGCGTGGGCGTGTTTGTACTTGATCACTTCGCCCTGCGCCATTACTTCCTCCGTCGCCCGGAGGTGGAACCGGCGCGGCTGGCGCAACTCGTGCTCGACCGGCAGCCGCGCGCCGGCTGGGTGCCGTTCAAGGGCCGCGCCTTCGACCTACC
>JBQTJD010000179.1:0-11864 GCA_052387475.1 Anaerolineales bacterium
GCCGTAGATTTGCGCGTCGGCTCACCCACCTTTGGTCAATGGTTTGGTGTTGAACTGACGGAAGAGAATCATACGCAACTTCTTGTGCCAGTCGGCTTTGCGCACGGCTTTGCCGTGCTCTCCGAAAGCGCCGACGTGCAATATAAATGTTCGACTTACTATACACCTCAGTCAGAACGGGCCATTCGGTGGGACGATGCCGATATCGGCATCCATTGGCCCTTTCAGAATCCGGTCCTATCGAAACGGGATGCCGCGGCCATGAGCTTGCAAGAGTATTTGCGGCAACCGGCCTTTACCTGGTCGCCCGAGAGTGTGGCTGACGCATGAAGTTGATTGTACAGATCCCCTGTCACAACGAGGCGGAGACTCTGCCGCACGTGCTCGCCGAAATCCCCCGGCAAATCCCCGGTGTCGCTACGGTCGAAATTCTTGTCGTGGACGACGGCAGCACTGACGACACGCTGGCAGTCGCGCGTGAGCACGGCGTCACGCACCTCGTCTCACATCCGTTTCGGCGCGGGTTAGCGGCGGCGTTTCAGACCGGCATTGAAGCGACGCTCAATCTCGGCGCCGACATCAGCGTCAATACCGACGGCGACAATCAATATCCTCAGGCTGATATTCCCCGACTGGTGGTCCCCCTGCTCCAGCACGATGCAGATTTGGTGATCGGTGATCGTCAGACCGCCACGGTGACCGAATTTTCACCGGTCAAGAGGCTGTTGCAAGGATGGGGCAGCTGGGTGGTGCGGGCAGCCTCCGGCACCAATGTCCCTGATGCGACGAGCGGTTTCCGGGCTTATTCGCGCGAAGCGGCCCTGCGGCTCAACCTCTTCACCCGTTACACCTATACGCTTGAGACCATCATTCAGGCCGGCAAAAAAGGCTTGCGCGTTGGACACATCGCCATCAAGACTAATCCCACGCGGCGGCCCTCGCGACTGGTGCAAAGCGAATGGGACTACGTCAAACGATCGGTGGCCACCATTGTTCGCCTCTACGCTTTATATGAACCATTGCGCACCTTTGGCTTGTTGAGCCTGCCATTCTTCCTCGTCGGCGTCGGGCTGATGGGACGGTTTTTGTTCTTCTACCTCACCGGCCCGTTGGAAGGCGTCGCGCGCTATTTGCAATCCGTCGTGATTGGCGGCGTGGCGCTAGTCATCGCTTTTGTGATTTTTCTATTCGGCGTGTTGGCCGATATCAATGCTGCGAACCGGCTGCTGCTGGAAGAGACGCTCTATCGTCTCAAGCGGCTGGAACTCACCCGCAGCGCAGAAGCCGAAAAGCTCATTCGCGAATGATGATCAATCGAAGGCGTGGCGTGTGGTGGCTGCCACTGGCATTCTGCCTGACCGCGTGCTCTGGGATCGTCGCACCCGACCAGACTGTCGGCGGCCCGACGCCGGTAACGCTGCGTACCGATGACACTGTTGGGCAAACCTTCGTCGCCCGGCAGATGGGTTTCAGTGGTGTGGAAATTTTCCTTGCCCCACAAGGCAGCGCGTCCGGCGAGCTGCGGCTGAGTCTTCGCCCGGAGGCTAGCTCCCCCATGGAACTGGCGGTGGCCACGCTGCCAATGAGCGCTGTCACTGCACCGAACTTCTATCGTTTTAGTTTTACCCCGCAGCGCGATTCGCGTCAGCGATACTACGCGATGCAACTTGAAGTTACTGGCGCTGGCGAAGTCGGTGTAGGGCAGGGCGCAGCGGATAGCTATCTCGATGGCGCGTTATATCAAAACGGCCAACCGGTCGAAGCGCAGATGATGTTTCGCCTGGTGTATGACACGCCGCTGGGATTGCTTGGCCTCGGCCTGATGCTCATCGAATGGATTGCGTTATCACTGGCCGGGCTGGTCCTTTTTGTGTTGCCTGGATGGGCCGCGCTCACGCGCTGGTGGCCCGCAGATGCCCCGTTGGCTTGGCCGGAAAAATTCGGATTGGCCGCCGGCCTCAGCGTGGCGTTTTATCCCGTAGTGATGCTATGGACATACCTGCTCGATGTGCAGCTTGGCGCGCTGTATGCTTGGTTGCCAGCTATGGTGGGTACAGCGGCGGTGATATGGCAAGCACGTCACGTTCGTCTTGGCTGGCTTGGAGAGGCGCTGGCGCGGTGGCGACGCTCCGATACCGTCTGGGCCGACGTGACGCTTTTGTTCGTGGTGGCTTTGATCTTTGCGGTCCGTTACTGGCTCATTCGCTCGCAAGAGGCGCCAATGTGGGGCGACTCGGTGCATCACACAATGATCGCGCAACTCATGTTGGACAACGGCGGTCTGTTCAACTCATGGTTACCTTACGCCGAACTCAGTACGTTCACCTATCACTTCGGATTTCATGCCGCCGTCGCTGCTTTTGCGTGGCTCACGGGCCTCGACGTGCTGCGGGCTGTGATGTGGGTGGGCCAGATTCTGAATGGATTGGCCGTGCTGGTATTGTGGCCGCTGGTGTTGCGCGTGAGCGGCAATCGGTGGGGAGCTGTCGCTGCCGTGATCGTCGCTGGCCTGTTGTCGCCCATGCCCAATTACTACGTGAACTGGGGCCGCTATACCCAACTCGCCGGGCAGGTGATTTTGCCGGCGGCTATGGTGTTGGCTTGGTGGATAATCGAACGGCGTGGTTCAGTGCCCAAGCCAATCTGGGGGCTGGGCGCGCTGGTGTGGGCGGGGCTGGCGCTCACACATTACCGAGTCCTTATCTTCGGCCTCGTCTTCATCATCGCATTAGTGGTTTTTGAAATGGTATCAACCCCGCGGCGCGCGGCATGGCTACGTCCACTTCTATTGAGCCTCGCTGCGTTCGCTTTGTTCTCACCGTGGTTGATGCGGTCGTTCAGCGGTCGGCTGGTGGAGCTTTTTGGAAGCGTGGTCACCAAACCCCCAACAACTCTGACGGACTTTGAACGGCAGTCCAATTCACTGGGTGATGTGACTTTTTATCTGCCGGCTGTCCTGTGGTGGCTGGTGTTGATCGTTGTCATCATCAGCCTCACGCGCCGCGATCGGGCGGGCGGCTTGATTGCACTGTGGGGGGCGCTGGTGCTACTTGCGGCCAACCCGCAATGGTGGGGTCTGCCCGGATCCGGCCTGGTTGGTAGTCCGACCGTGCTCATGGGCGCCTACATGTGCACCAGCTTACTGCTCGGCGGGGCGAGTGGATGGTCACTCATCTGGCTGGAAAGGCGTGATTGGTTGATGGGTCGCCGGGCATGGATGGTGCAGGCGATCGTGTGCAGCCTCCTTGGGCTAATCGCCGTGTTTGGTGTACGCCAACGTTTTGGCGATTATCGACCCGACCTGCACGCCCTGGTCACGCGCCCCGATTTACGTGCGGCGGGGTGGATTCGGGCTAATATCGCGCCCGGCGCGCGCTTCCTCGTCAATGATTTTTTTGCTTATGACGGTGGACTGTTGGTTGGATCAGATGCAGGTTGGTGGTTGCCTCTGCTTACCCAGCGCCTGACCATGCTGCCGCCGATGACGTATGGATCGGAGCAGGGTACAAAACGTGCTGACTTTCTACCCTTTGTCAACACACAGGCCGCAATTTTGGAGCACTTTGGTGTGCAGTCGTCTGAAGCATTGAATGTCATGCGGGCCAACGGTATTACGCATGTGTATCTTGGACAGCGTCAAGGGCGGGTGGGTCTGCCTGACTCGTCATGGTTAAGCCCGGAGGCTTTTCTGAACAGCACCGACTATCGCCTGATCTATCATCAGGATCGGGTCTACATCTTTGTGATTGAACCCTGAAAGCGAATGGGCCATCGTCACTCGGTTGTCGAAACATGAAGATACTTATGGTCGCTTCGTCCTATCCTCGTTTCTTGGGCGATGTAGGGGCTGGTCGAACCATTCAGGCTATCGCGGAGGCCCTTGTCAATCACGGACACGAGGTTCATGTGCTTGCGCCGTACCATCCCAGCCTGGCCCCATACCCAACGGGAGTGTGCCGGCATCACTTTCGCTACATCTGGCCTGACTCTTTGGCAATTATGGGCTATGCCCAAGCCCTGCAGAATGATCAAGCGCTTCATCCAGCGGCGTACTGGTTGAGCGTACCGTTCCTGCTGGCGGGAGTGATGAAACTCATCCGCTTGCAGCAAGCGCATCAATTCGATGTGATCCACGCGCACTGGGTGATCCCCAATGGTGCCATGGCGGCGATGGTCGCGCGCGCTTTTCGCGTGCCGCTTGTCATCAGTTTGCATGGCTCAGATATTTTTCTAGCGTTGCGCCAACCGCTCCTCGGCCAGGTGGCGCGCTGGGCGTTTGAACGCGCCAGCGCCGTCACAGCCTGTAGCCCCGATTTACTTGATGGCGCTTTGCGCCTGGGCTCGCCGGCTCAGCACACTTATCCTATTGTATGGGGAGCGGATCCAGTCGTGTTTGGTTCGCAGAGTGACGCCTCCTCGTTACGCGAACGCTGGCGCATCGAGCCGGACGCCTGTGTAGTATTGAGCCTTGGTCGGCTGGTTCAGAAGAAAGGTCTTGATGTTTTGCTGAAGGCAATCCCAATCGTAGTGCGTCGAGTTCCGCACGTGCGGTTTATAATTGCCGGTGCAGGCCCACAGATTGAAACGCTCAAAGCGCAAGCCACCGCTCTGCAAGTAAGCGCATGGGTGACGTTCACTGGTGAAGTCAATGGGGAAGAGGTGCCGCTGTATCTCAATCTATGTGATGTATTTGTTGTGCCGTCGGTATACGATCCAAGTGGGAACGCCGACGGGCTGCCGGTGACGGTGCTGGAGGCGATGGCGTCGGCGAAGCCCGTCGTCGCCAGTCATGTGGCGGGGATACCCTGGGTAGTAAAGGACGGCGACACCGGGTTGCTTGTGCCCCCGGCGCAACCCGAGTCCTTGGCGGATGCGCTTATTACGCTACTCGCCGATGCAGCGCTACGTTCGGTTTACGGATTGCGCGCCCGTGCCGTGATTGAAACCGAGCTAAATTGGAATCGGATCGCTGATAAGTTCGTGGCTTGGTATGCCCAAGCCCGGGAGTATTCGAATGCAGGCGCCGGTATCATACCCGGCCGGTGACGGTCTGGCGTTGTGTCAACGCGACGGCAATAGCGAGAGCCGCCGCCGCAAAGCTTTCAAAATGCTGGCGGTGTTGAGAGATTATCTCGGCGCCGATTTGCAGAATTACACGCTGCTGGATTTAGGTTGTTCGGCTGGCGTCATTACGCATGAGATGGCGCAGCACTTCAAAACGGTAGTCGGCGTAGATACCGATTGGCCGGCATTGCAAGACGCTTTTGGACGATGGGGTGACCGGGTCAACCTCCAGTTTGTCTTTGCCGATGGCCTGACGACGCCCTTCCCCGATAGGAGCTTCGATGTGTTGCTATGTGCTCAAATCTATGAGCATGTCGTCGCGCAAACCGAACTTGCCTGCGAGATTTGGCGTGTACTCAAACCCGGTGGCGTTTGTTTCTTTAGCGGCCCTAATCGCTGGGCCATCATGGAAGAACACTATTGGCTCCCATTTCTGTCGTGGTTGCCACGGCCTGCGGCGGATCTCTACATGCGCTGGCTGAAGCGTGGTCGCGTCTACGATATCTATCCCCGTTCACAGAGTGAATTGCAGCGGCTTTGGTCCGGCTTCGAAATCCATGATTACACCTTAGCCATACTTCGCGACCCGGATCGTTTCGCTGTCGGTGACCAGATACCCTGGCTGCGTCTGAGCCGGTACTCGCCCGAGGCGCTCCTGCGTCTGATGAGTACCTTCATCCCCAACTACAATTGGATTTTGGCAAAACCAAAATGAAGGCCCCCAGCCAACCGCCAGCCGTCTCATCGAGTGTCTACACCCGCGATTACTTCGAGACCTGTTGTCATGGCCATGAAGAGTTCGCAGCGACGCGTGGTCAAACACTTCCGTTACGGTTGCAAATCCCCTTAGACTTGGCGCGTCTTCAACCCGGGATGACTGTATTGGATGTAGGCTGTGGCCGAGGTGAGATCGTGCTGCACGGCGCGTGGCGCGGGGCGAACGTGTGGGGGATGGATTATGCGTCGGAGGCGGTGCGCTTAACGCGCGCCAATCTCAATACCTGGGGTGATGCTCAACTCATGCAACGGGTCGCTGTTCAACAAGCGTCGGCATACGAGTTGCCGCTGCCCGCCGAGAGTGTGGATCGCGTCTTCATGCTTGACGTGGTTGAGCATTTGTATCCGCGCGAACTGGATCAAGCTTTGGATGAGGTCTACCGAGTGTTGCGCCCAGAGGGTCTTTTAATCGTGCATACCATGCCCAACCTGTGGTATTACTGGCTTGGGTATCCGCTGTATCGGTTGTTTGAGAGGCTACGAAGCCGGCGTTTGCCGACCAACCCGCGTGATCGTTGGGCTTACAAAGACGTGCACGTCAATGAACAACACCCACTCAAGTTGCGCCGTGTGCTGCGGCAACATGGTTTCAAAACACAGGTCTGGCTGGAAACGACACAAACCCATCAGGCCGAAACCAATCAGTTCGTGCGCCGAATCAAAATGCTTTTGACGCAGGTTTATCCATTTCGCTGGATCTTTTGTGACGATATCTTCGCGGTTGGCCAGAAGCCGGTCTGAGACCCAAGAGGGTGTCCAGCCTGTCCTATTGAGCTATGCGAATCGCAATTGAAGCACTGGGTATCCATCGATTTGGTGGTGGCCGGACAGCAACTTTGAACTGGCTTCAGGCTTTGTTCACGATGGATCAGTGGAACGACTACCTATTGATTCTCTCACAACCGGAACCTTCGTTGCAGCACCCCAACGTTCGACAGTGGGTGACGCCGATGCGGAACCGCCTCGCGATGCGAGTCTGGGCTCAGACGTTTTTGCCTGGTGCGCTGTCGAAGTATGATATTGTGCACTTCGCCAAAAACCTGGGCGTATTTGGAATACCGACACGCATGGTCGTGACGGTCTACGATCTCACGCCGCTGATCTATCCCCAACTCTTTCCGGCCACTGACGTTTGGTATTGGCGCACCGTTCAGAAACGGATGCTCCGCGACGCGCGACGCATTGTCTCGATCTCACAGACTACCGCCGATGATCTCGTGCGTTTCTACGATATTGCGCCCGGGCACATCTGCGTCATCTATCCTTCCTGTGCCCGTCACTTTCGGCCCGCCTCACCCGAACACATCGCCCGAGTTCGTCAACAGTATGGCTTGGCCTCGGACTATATTCTTCACGTCGGCCACATTGATCGGAAAAAGAACTTACCCATCCTGGTGCAGGCCTTTGCCCGCTTGCGGTTGCAAACCCACTTTGGCGGTCAATTAGTGCTGGTCGGGGAGGTCTATCCTAAAAGCCCTGAGCCACTATTGCATCAATTGATCACTGACCGAGGGTTGGAGAAACACATCGTCTTTACGGGTGCCGTACCAGACGAAGCGATGCCGGCAGTTTACAGCGGCGCTACCTTGCTCGCCTATCCTTCGCAACATGAGGGATTTGGACTCGTCGCGCTCGAAGCGATGGCGTGTGGAACCCCGGTAGTGGCGACCCGCGCCGGTGCTTTGGCTGAAGTCGTGGGCGAGGCCGCGTTGGTGCTTGATGCTGCCACCGTGGACGGTTTGGCTGAGGCGTTGCGCGAGGTCGTTGGCAGTTCCCATTTACGCGAGCAAATGCGGGCGAACGGGTTGAAGCGCGCCCAGCATTTTCACTGGCACACCAGCGGTGCGCAAACCTTGCAGCTTTATGAGGAAATTTCAGCCGCATGACCCTCAAGCCAGTCCTGAATTTTGATCGGGAAAGAATTATTCAAGAATATAATCACCGCTATGAACGGGTTGGCGACTTACGCGAGACAGACGCGTTTTACCGATGGGTCTTGGAACGGCTTAATCCTAAGCCGGGCAGTCGCGTACTTGATATCGCGTGTGGGGAGGGGCATCTATTGAAATGGGTCACGCGGGCCAAAAGGATTGCCGTCGGACTTGACCTGTCAACACGGGCCATCACTGTAGCTCGGCGGTTTGCTAGTTTGGAGCGCGGGTTGGTTGGCGACGGTCAAACGCTTCCAATTGCCGATGAGAGTTTTGAATACATTACCAATATCGGGAGTCTGGAACATTTCGCGGATCTGATGCAGGGTTTGCAGGAAATGCGGCGGGTGCTCCGGCCCGCGGGCCGGATTGCTGTGCTTGTGCCCAACAGCTATTATTTACTCGACATCATCTGGCATGTATGGCGAACGGGTTATGCCGTTAGCCACCGGCAAACCATCGAACGCTTCGCAACCTTCCGAGAATGGTGGGATCTATTGGAAGATGGCGGACTGCATGTGCTTGAGGCCCATAAATACAACTTTGCTTTCCCGCGTTCGCGCGCGGATATGAACTGGTATCGTCAGCATCCGCGTAAACTGTTATACCTGGCTGCTTCGCCATTTATCCCGCGGAATTTGTCCTATAGTTTCCTCTACATTTGTCGTCGCGATTGAGTGCCTTAATTTTCGTAGGGTCACGAGAGCGAGTTTGTTTTGCTGACATATCTGCAAACACTGCGCGCCTACTTAGGGCAGCCGTGGGTGCGTGCTGCTATAGGCGGGCTAATTCTGATTGTTTGTCTGGGATATTTAGCCCGCATGGTGCTCGGCATGCCGACACTGCCAGCAATGGCGCAGATGAATTATCTATGGTTACTCTGGTCTTTAGCGATAACGGTTGTGACGGTCTGGCTTGGGGCGGTGGAGTGGTGGCTCATCTTGCGCAGCCTAGGGCATGAGGTTGGTTTTGGCTACGCGGCGCGGGCCCATTTGAAGGCCAACCTTGCCAAGTATTTGCCGGGTTATGGCTGGCAGTTGCTTGGAAAAGTTCATTTGACTGCTAGACCGGGAATATCATATTCAGCAGCCAGTGTTGCGCTGGCTGTTGAGTTTGGTCTGCTAATGGCTGTAGGTATATGTGTTGCCTTGGGTCTCTCGCCGGCGTTCCCATGGACTGGACAATCTTGGGTGCTGCCGTGGGTTGGAGCAGCTGCCTTCGTTATCTTGCTGGCGCTGACTTGGGCTTTGCCGACGTTATTACGACAGCTGATGGGCAAAGGCCAAGTAGTCGAGATCAAACGAGAATTGCTAAGTCTCACAATCGTGATTGCTGGCCTCGGTTGGGGTAGCTTAGGGGTAATATTCTGGACAACCAGTGCCGCTTTTTGGCCGCTTGAACTAAACGACTTACCGGTGTTCAGCTTCGCCATGATTGCGGCCATGCTAATCGGATTGGTTGCCATATTTGTGCCGGCCGGCATCGGCGTGCGTGAAAGCGTCTTGGTTTTTATATTGACGCCTTATGTTCCACCGGCCACGGTGCTTTTCGTCGCTGCTGCTGTCCGAGTAGTGTTGCTCCTCGGCGAACTATTCTGCTTGGCGCTGATTGAATTCGTCCTGATTTTGATGCGACCCGGTGATCGTCAACCCGCCAAAACCGATGGCAATTAACCGTCTGGCCGGATGACAACTCTACAACTTTGCCGCCGCCTAGAGCGGTTTCCAGTTGCATTTACGGTTTCCCGGAGTCGAGCCTTCAGGCGGTTCCGGCTAAAGCCTCGACTCCTTGCCGTAAATCGACAAGGAATTTGCTCTAATGCCCTTAACGGCTGCTCACTAAAAGCACCGACCCCAGGTCGGTCACCACTCCACCCGACACATCAATCAGTAACATGGCTTTCCGATCTGGCATGAAGATGAGATCGCTGCCCACAGGCGTCCACCAGATCAGTCCATAGGTGCCGGGAGGCACATTGGTAAACACAAACTGACCAGTTGTAGGATTGACATCGGCGCGCGGATTTTGCTCTGAAAACTCTACAATGGGCTGAAAGCCTGTTTGATCGGCGTTGATGGTACTTCCCAGGTACAAGGTTCCCAAATAGGGATTGCCTGCCTCATCAACCAGTTTTCCAACGACAACCCCTGTGTTCGGTGTGGGGGTAAGAGCCGTTGAAAAATCAACTGTTGGAATCGTTGACAGCGTCGGTGAGCCAGGCCCGGGATAGCCGGGAGCGTTTACCGTCGGGACTGTTTGCTGAGGCGCCGGATAGCCTGCCAATTGCGTGCCCGAAGCCACCACCAATGTGGATCTGGGCGAAGCTGTGCTATCCGATGTTGAGCCGCACCCGTATAACCCCAACAAAAGCACTGAAACAAAAAGAAATCTAGTCTTCAACATACATGACACCTCAGGCGAGGATTGATGGCAACGTGGCTCACGAATCAATCGCCCCTCCACCTCCCCATAAACAGGAAGTGGAGGGGCTGATGTTTTAGTGCCGAGCCCTAAATTTGCAAGCAATCTTTCGCGTTACTGGTTGATCAGATTGCTTTGAGTGAAGCTATCGCCCACCCGGCCACTCCCGGAATTGGCGGCCAAGTTGCCGATGCCCACCACGGTTTGCGTGCATGTGACCGTAACCGAACTGTTATAACCACTTGGCAAGCCCGCCACCCCAGGCCCGAAACGCGAGAATGAGCCATTACCCGGTAGACTTACGCCAGTTTCGGTCACACCAGAAGTGCCGTATGTGATGTTGCAGGTCCCGGCAGTCGCGGTCGTGTTCGAAACTTGGAAACCGCCTGAGAAGATCCCACCAGCGCTGTTCGTCAGTTGTGCAAAAAACACCTTTGTTGTCTGAGCACCGTCGGGGATGCCGCGATAGGAAGCACCCTGGCCAGCGCGTTCGGCGGTGACCGGCTGTCCGTTGTTGTCGTTCGGATCACCCCGGTTGTCTTCATTGACAAGCACCACAATCGAACCACCGCCTGCCGCCTGAATCACAGCACTGCCGGTGCGCGTTGACATGTTGAGAGCGTCAACACCGTCGAGTTCCGTGATATTTGGTGCAAAGAGCGACAGCGAGGCGCCGGCCGCGATTGAACCCGAATTGTAGACAAAGGTGTTGCCCGCAATCGAGAAGGTGATGGTCACAGTGGTTGCCCCAGCACCTACGTTCTGGATAGAGAAGCCGGAGTTGTATCCAAAGAAGCGGCGTACCACCCGTGGAATGAAGACCCGATTTGCTCCTGCGGTGAAACCGTTGTAGGTGAGCAACTGCGAGGTGGTTGAGCTGGCGCCACTATTGAACAAGACGACCGTCGTCGCCAAAGGTTGACCGTTCGTGGACGTGATTCTCGCCGGTCCAAGATAGCCGGCGGGCAAGTTGGCATTATTGGTCTGGTAGGAGACCAAATTGCTTTGTGCGGGGATGGTCAAGTTCTCAGTCGCGGCGGGGATGTCGGCACCGGAGCTGTTCTTGTACGTGATCTGTACGTTGGCACTGGAACTCCCCGTATTCTGAATGGAGATATACGACGAAAAAGTGCCGCCGGCATTTTTCATGGCCTGAGGCACATAAATCGTTGTGCCCGCATCTGCGCTTGGGACGCCACCACTGGTGTCAATACGATACGGGGAGGACAATCCATCTCCGGTAGATTGAGTATTGACGTTACAGGAGACTGGCTGGTTGGAAGACACCACCGCGGAACCGAGAAAATTCGACGGCAAACCCAAAGCTGACGCTGTAGTGATGTAGTTCCGGCTCGTTCCAGCATCAATTGGCGTTGGATCGGCATAGGTTGCAGCGATAGTTGAACTGTTCTGCTGATAGAAAGTCAGGGTGACTGTGGCAGCACTGGTGCCAAGATTGACACAAGCAATACCACTAATGTAAGTCCCGGTCGGGCCTTGGGCAAATGCCGGGCGTACATATCCGACACAGGTGAGCAAGGCTACCACCAACAAAGCAGTAAGTGATGTGGTAATTCGTTTGTACATAGTGTTCTCCTGAAACATAACAAGTAAAATTGGTGCCGCTTGTTAGAGATTATCCCCCTCGCAATCCTACAGCAATACCGAATT
>JBQTJD010000180.1:0-3601 GCA_052387475.1 Anaerolineales bacterium
ATCATCTTCAACTTCGAGCAGAACCACTGAGGCAGTCTACAGTGAACGGTGAACAGTAAACAGTCAGCTGCCAGCGAAAGCGGGCGGCTGATTATTTTTAGGACAGGACCTTTGAGATCGTGTGAATCCCCGTGTCATTCCGAAGGTCTTTCTTTGCGTGTTACCTCGTTCATGTCGCCCTGAGCGCATACGCATAACCTTTGCATTTCATAAACCTTTTCGCGCGAAGGGCCTCTCGATGCTGTCAGAGGCCCTTCGCGGGCGTTCGCAAAAGCGAACGCAGCTCAGGGCGACACGAAATGCGTAGCTCCTATTTATGGCCCGATATTAAGTCAGACGGGCTTTTGACAAAATAGGTGGCGTCTTGTTACAATCTCATAACGATGGCTCAAGACCGTTTTAGACGTGACATCCACTATCTCCGGATCAGCCTCACCGACCGGTGTAATTTGCGCTGCGTGTACTGCATGCCGGAGAACATGAAGTTCCGCCCGCGCGTTGAGCTGATGCAAGATCACGAACTGATGACGCTCATGCCGTTGTTCACCGCGATGGGCTTTCACAAATTCCGGCTGACGGGCGGCGAGCCGACCGTGCGGGCCAATATCGTCGAGATCGTGCGCGGGATCACGCAGACGCCGGGCGTGCGCACGGTGACGATGACGACCAACGGCATGCTGTTGAAAGAACTCGCGCAGCCGCTGAAAGATGCCGGTCTGCAACGCGTCAACGTCTCCATCGACTCGCTCGACCCGCAGAAATTCAAGCGCCTTACTCGTTGGGGTTCGCTGGATGACGTATGGGATGGAATCATGGAGGCCGAGCGGGTGGGCCTGGCGCCGATGAAGTTGAACGCCGTCATCGTGCGCGGCTACAACGAAGACGATGTGGTCGAACTCGCTGCGCTCACGCTCAAGCACCACTGGCAGATGCGGTTTATCGAGATGATGCCGTTTGGCGAGGTTAGCGGCTTTCAGCAAGCGCAAGTGGTGACCGAGCAGGAGATGCGCGAGCGGATCGAGGCCAAACTCGGCCCGCTGTCACCGGTGGATGAGGGGCGGCTCGACGGCGAGGCGCGGCTGTTCCGTCTGGGAGACGGCCTCGGTGACATCGGCTTCATCAGCTCAGTGACGATTCCGTTCTGCGCTTCGTGCACCCGCGCGCGGCTCACCGCCGATGGCAAAATGCGCATGTGCCTGCTGCGCGAATACGAAGTGGATTTGCTCACGCCGCTGCGGGCCGGCGCCTCAGTGGATGACTTGAAGGCGCTGATTCAAACCGCGGTGTGGAACAAACCCTGGGGCCATGCATTGGGACAGCACGTGATTCCCATGAACCGGGTGATGAGTGAGATCGGGGGGTAAAGCGTGAAACGTGATACGTGAAAGGCAAGTCGTTGCAATGCAGAAGTCCGGGCCACTGCCAGCCTCCTCAATGGCAAGGTCGATCACGTTTCACGAATTACGCGTCACGATTCTTTCTTCCGCCGGAACAACCCGCCCGTCAACATGCGGCTCATCGACTCGCCGAAGGTCGGCATCTCCACACGCGGCTGCCCGGCCTCGTCCCAATTCCCCTGAGCGCGTTCAATCTGCCACTGCGCCCGGCGCGTCGCGGCTTCGGCCAGTAGTTGCTCCAACACGTCACGTTTCCCCGACGCCACCAGTTCACGCGTGGCCTGTAACTCATTGATCGCCGCATCGAGATAGCGCAACACGCTCTCACGATTGAGCAGCAACGCATCGGCCTCGGCGTTCGCGAGCGCCAATGTCGCTGTGGCGAAACCTCGGTCGGCGACCTTGCGCATCTCGTTCCAGCCCGGCGAGGCATTGGCCGCACGCAGCAGCGCGAGCGCGGCCAGCATCGGCAACGCGTCTACACCGCCCATCAACCCATCGTGCTCGGCGGCATCCACAAAGTACGGCCCCGCGCCGAGCAGGGTCGCCAAATCCCCCAACAGCTTCAGCGCTTCGGGCGCGCAGTTTGGCGCATCGGCCAGCGCCCACAGCCCATTGCTGAACAAATCTTTGCGCGCGCCGTCGAGGCCGAGATCACCCGTATGCAACAGCGCGGGGTTGAGGATCGGGTGCGCCGCCACGAAATGCCGCCCAGCAGGCATGTGCTTCGCCGCCCAATTGAGTGGGGGGACGAGCAGCGGGCCGAGGCTGGCGACGACGGCGCTTTCGCGCAAGGCCGGCGCGAAGGCCTCCAGCCATTGCGGCTGGTCGGCCAGCGGCCCGCCGAGCAGCACCACATCCGCGCCATCGGTGGCGTCCGGCAGATTCCAGTGCGTTTGATGGACGAGGCCCCGCGCCTGCGCCAGCCGCGCGCGCTCCGGGTCGCGGTCAAAGCCGATAACGCGTAGCTCGGCCCGCTCCTTTAACCCGAGGCCGATGGAGCCGGTGAGATGATCGAGGCCGATGAGGGCGATTTTGACGGAGGGGTTGGCCATTAGAATCCAAGCAACAGTTCGAGGATGATGCGCGCCGGGCCGAGGAGGATCAACCCCAGTAAGCCTTGGCCCAGGAAGACCAGCGCGATCAGAATGAACATCCCCCATTGCTCCAGCGCGTTGAGGAAGTTGTCCCACTGGCGCGGCGCGAACCCGCGCAACACCTTCATCCCATCCAACGGGCCGATGGGCAGCAAATTGAAGAGCATCAGGAACACGTTGATCTGCACGAAGTCGATCAGAAACAGTGTCGGCGTGGGCAGGATGCCGCCAATCGAGTCGAACGATGGCTCGAGCAATCCAAAGCGAAACGGCACGGCGGCGATGGCGGCCATGAGCAAATTGGAGAGCGGCCCGGCGGCGGCGACGACGGCCATGCCGAGGCGCGGCCCGTTGCGGAAGTTGTACGGGTTGGTCATCACCGGCTTGGCCCAGCCGAAACCGGCGAAGATCAACAGCAGTGAGCCAATCGGGTCGAGGTGGACCAGCGGATTGAGCGTCAGCCGGCCCATGCGCCGCGGTGTGTCGTCGCCCAACTGGTCGGCCACGTAGGCGTGCGCGAGTTCGTGAATGGTGAAGGCGATGATGAGGGTGATGACGCGGGCAACAATCGTCGGGGCATCGAGGCCGAGCATAATTTCTCCGTGAAGTGGCGAGGATTATAGCATTCGCGTATGTGCGAATAAGGTGACTGTCACTGGGCAATAGGGTCCCGTGGTGGCACGACTGTTATCGCCCAGTGACAGTCACCTGTCCCGTATAATCGGCGCATTCGCCCTCGCCCCGAGCATTATTTGGTGAGAGAGGGGAGAATGCCAATGCCCACCCCCATCATGGATTTTCGTCTCGGCGATGTGTTGCGCTTGCGGAAGCCGCACCCGTGCGGCGGCTATGAGTGGCGCGTCACCCGCCTCGGCGCGGATATTGGACTGGAGTGCCTGACGTGTGGGCGGCGCGTGCTGCTCGAACGGCGCGAGGTGGAGAAGCGGACGAAGACGGTGGTGAGCCGAGGGAACGCGACGAAGGACGGATGACGAAGGACGAAAGTAGAGCCCGCCGCTTTCGTCCTTCGTCAATCGTCATCACGCCGTTGCCGCAGTGGGCGCACTCGGTATCGGCGTCTCTCGCTCCAGCGTCTTCAGCAGCGCG
>JBQTJD010000181.1:0-15957 GCA_052387475.1 Anaerolineales bacterium
TACGGCTTCACCGAACTTAACCTGCATCGCGTCTCGCTCGGGGTGTTCAGTTACAACGGGCGCGCCGTCCGCTCGTACGAGAAGGCGGGCTTCCGGATTGAAGGTCGCTCGCGGCAAGCGGTCAGCCGGGACGGCCAGCGATTTGATGACGTGTGGATGGGAATCCTGCGCGAAGAATGGGAGCAGCGGCCATGATGACGTTGACGGGTGAACGCGTGCGCTTGTGCGCCGTAGAGGCTGACGCGATGGCGGAAAGTTTCGTCCGTTGGTCGCGCGATTCGGAGTTCCGCCGCTTGCAGGATAGCGACCCCGCCCACCCGCTCAGCCTGGTAGAGGCCCGCGAGATGTTTGGCGATGATATGTCCTCCGACAGCGCCTTCAGCTTTGCCATTCATACGCGCGAGCCTGACCGCCTTATCGGCTTTGTCGGTCTATACCTGCGCTGGCCGCACGCCGATGCATGGGTGGGCATCGGCCTCGGTGAACGCGACTGCTGGGGCCAAGGCTACGGCACCGAAGCGATGCGGATTGCGCTGCGCTATGCCTTCACCGAGTTGAACCTGCATCGCGTCTCGCTCACGGTGCTGGGCGCAAATCCACGCGCGCAACGCGCCTACGAGAAAGCGGGCTTTGTGTTTGAAGGTCGCGCCCGCGCACAGAGCCAGTACGATGGCCAGCGCGTGGATGAAGTCTACATGGGCATCCTGCGCGAAGAATGGGAACGCCGGTAACGCGTATTGCGTAACCCGCGTCGGACGACAACGGTCTACGCAATACGGGATACGGAGAACAACATGTCTGTCATCATTCAAGAACTCAAGGCCTCCTACGCCTTTATCGAAAGAAACTACTTCATCGTCAAACGCTACTGGGCGTGGGAGTTGGTGTGGCTGGTGTATACCGTCGCCAACAGTCTGAGCATCAGCTACATCGGTGTGGGGGCAGGAGCGGTCAGCGGCGGCACAGGGATTGATAGCAAGTATCTCGTGCTCTACCTCGCCATCGGCACGCTGGTGTGGCGCTACCTGTCCGTCATCTTTTACTGGGTGACGGATGTGGTCGGCCTCGAGCGCTGGGAAGGCACCATCGAGTACACGCTCATGGCGCCCATCAGCCGCTTTTTCCACATGCTCGGGCAGACGGCCTTCGCCGTGCTGTATAGCCTGGTGCATACGGCGGTGGTGCTCGTCGTCACCGTGCTGTTCTTCGAGGTCTCGCTCTCGAACGCCAACCTGTTCGGTTTCAGCGTGATGCTCATTGCCGGCAGTCTGTCGTTCATCGGCATCAGCATTGTTGGTTCGGTGCTGCCGCTGCTCTTCCCTGAGCGCGGCTCGCAGATGACCCACCTCATCATCGCCGGGCTGTTGCTCGTCAGCGGCGTGTACTATCCCGTGAGCGTGCTGCCGGGTTGGTTGCAGGTGTTCTCCTATCTCTCGCCGGCGACGTATGTGCTCGATGGCGCACGCGCGGCGCTGCTCAATGGCGTCGATACGCTCTCGCTGTGGCCGTATCTCTGGCCGCTGCTGGTGATGGGCGTGGTCTCCATCCCCGCCGGGCTGCGCGTCTTTCGCTGGGCCGAGCGGTATGCCAAGCGGACGGGGAAGCTGCATCGCAATGGATGAGATAGAGAATTGGAGGACTGGGGAATTCTCCACTTCTCCAATTCTCTCGATTGAGACAATATGAAATTGGAATTGGCGCCTACCTTGCACCTTCAGCGCGAGTTGTTCGCCCAGCCGCGCACGATGGAGCGCTTTTACAACTATCTCGCCACACTCACCGGAGGCGGGGATGACATCGTTACGCCCATCATTTCCATGAATCCGATGGGACGTGAACACAATTTGGCAAAGATTGATGAACTGTTGGCGATTAATGCGGAAGAGGTTGCGACCGAAGCATTGGCGGAGGCCAATGAACGACTGGCGCACATCGAGCTGGTCAGGCGGCTTTCGCTCGTCATCACCGACAATCTCGGCGGCCTGTGGTCAAACCGACATTTGATTGAGTTCTCGGCCTGTTGCCCGCAGAAAATCCCCAAGAAAACGGTGATTGTGCGCGGCTTTTACGAGGTCAATCTATTGGTGAGCGAAACCTGGACCCCGGGAGCCATTCGTCAAACGGTGCTTCGCGTGGCTTATCGGCTGGCACACATGCAGGTCTATGGCCTCCCGAAAACTATAGAAGAGGCGATGCGGCAGGAAGGGCGCGCCCTGCGGTTTGCCGGTGTGACACCGGCATTTGCGCCCGATGAACTTGATTACTCGCGGCATGTCCTCAGTCCGTACCGTGCGGCAACAAGCATGCCCGTGATGATGGCAGCGCTGTTTGGTGATGAAGCCGCGCATGCGTTGGGTTACGAGCCATTCGGCCTCTCGTCGCGCGCCGGGCTGGAGGTGGCGCTGGCTGAGGCGTTGGCCGACCCGGTGACGGCGGAAGCGGCGCTAGCTATAAGGAAAAGAGATTGCGATGGATGAACTGGCCCGTTACAACAAAGAGCGCTGGGAAGAACTAGCCGGGGCCAATGTGGCTTATTCGCGCCCCTTTCTTGACCTGACTCCAGAGTCGGCGCGAGCTGTCTTGCATCTCGATCGGGACGGTGTGTTGAGCGATGTGGCTGGCCAATCCGTGCTCTGTCTGGCGAGCGGCGGGGGACAGCAGTCGGCGGCGCTGGGCTTGCTCGGCGCACATGTCACGGTGCTCGATCTGACCGAGACACAGCTTCAACGCGACCGCGACGCTGCCGCCCATTACGGTCTGCAAGTCCGCACTCTGCAAGGTGATATGCGCGATCTGTCTGTGTTTGAGGAGGCGGCCTTTGATCTTGTCTGGCATCCGTATTCCATCAACTTCGTGCCCGACCCGGTGCAGGTCTTTCGTGAAGTTGCACGCGTGCTGCGCGTTGGTGGCCTCTACCGGCTTGAATGCGCCAACCCGTTCATCCTCGGGCTGGACGAGACTCAATGGAATGGCGCAAGCGAAGCTGGCGCGGGCTATCCGTTGCGACTGTGGTACGCCGATGGCGAAATGCAGTTCGATGATCCGGATTGGATCATTGAGTGGGCCGATGGCACAGAGCGACGCGTCGCTGGCCCGCGTGAATTCCGACACACGCTGCACCGGCTGCTGACGGGTTTGGCGCAGCACGGCTTTATGCTGCTCGGTGCGTGGGAACACACCTCCCGGGAACCTAACCCAGTTCCGGGCACGTGGGAGCACCTTATCTCCATCGCACCGCCGTGGCTGACGTTTTGGTGCCGCTATCAACCGGATGCTTTCAAGGTGGCCTGATGCCTGCGTTTGCTCAACTCACGCCAAATCTTTTCGCCATGCAGTGCCGTTCGATGCACTACAACACCGGCGTCTTCATCAATGAAGGCGAGGCCGCGCTGATTGACCCCGGCCTGTTCGCGGACGAGTTCGATGAGTTGCGGCAAACGCTCACACAGCAACACGCCGTGCCCAAATGGCTCATCCTCACGCATAGCCATTGGGATCACATCCTCGGGCCGGAGCAATTTCCGGGGGTGCCGGTGGCGGCGCACACGCGTTATCGCGAGTTGGCGGCGCTATCCGCCGATGACATCGTGTGGGCGCTGGAGGATTGGTGGCGGCGTTTCAACGGGCAACGCTCAACCCGCTTTGTTATCCCGCAGCCTGTGGTGACGTTCACCGACGGCGGCACGCTCGCCGTGGGCGGGCAAACATTGGAATTGCACCATGTGCCGGGCCACGCCGCTGACCAACTCGCGATCTATCACGCGGAGAGCGGTGCGCTGTGGGCGGCTGACCACCTGAGCGATACGGAAATCCCGTACGTGAGCGACAACCTGCGCGACTATGGGCTGACGCTCGAAAAGCTGGCGCGGTGGGACATTCGCACGCTCGTGCCCGGTCATGGAAGTTGGACGAGCGATCCGGAAAACATCCGCGCGCGGATTACGGATGACCAACGTTATCTGTGGGAACTGGGCGTGCGAGCGGATGTCGCCGTCAAATCGGGTATGCCAATCGAAGAGACCGTAGCGGCATGCGCTGACATGAGCTATCGCCGCTATCCGAACTGTGACTTCGATCATCAACTCAACGTGGAGAGCGTGTATCTCGAACTCGGCGGGCAGGCCGACGCGACGCAGTATGGCTGGAACAAAGATTGGAAGAAGGCGACGAAGCAATGGCAATGACACTCGGGCCAGTGAAACGACCTTTGGGCATTTCTCCATATGTCCATTCCGTTTATGTGGGGCAACCTAAAACGATCGCTGATGATACGGGGACGTGGCGTTCTTCAATCTATCGTGATCGGGTGAATGGGCCGGTGGCGCTTGAATTGCGTGGGCTGGCCGGCGATCAGGCCGCGCAGCCTTATCACCATTCAACCGAGACAGCCGTCTGCGCTCACTTTCTCGATCACTACCGTTTTTGGAACGACCATTACGGCCTGTCCCTTGGGCCGGGCAATGTGGGTGAAAACTGGACGCTGGAGAATCTCTCGGAAGATGAGATATGCACGGGCGACATCTACCGCGTGGGGACGGCGCTGGTGCAGGTGAGTGCGGCGCGCACGCCCTGCGCCAACCAGGCCCGGCGCATTGGCCGCGCCGATTGGGTGGAAGTGACGTTGAAGGAGATACGCACGGGAATTTACCTGCGTGCGCTGGAACCGGGCGTCATGCAGTCGGGCGATGAGCTACGCTTGGTGGAACGTCTCAATCCGGGTGCGACCATCACCGCGCTCAATCGTTGTTACTACCATGAGTTTGATCCGGTACTGGCGCAACGCTGCACGACAATGCCCGGGTTGATGGAATGGTGGCAGCGGCGGTTCAAAGACAAGCTGGCCCGTGAAATATCAGAGCGAGAAGTGAAGGTATCCGCATGATCAATTCGCCACGACCCTATTGCGATGAACGCGACTGGCGGGCGATGCTGAACTTGCTCGTCGAGGGCCGCGCGGCGAACACCGGCACGTACTATGTGCACCCCGGCGACGTGAGTTGGTGGCTGTACTACCATGACAGCGGCGCGCCGTTCGCCGAGGAGATTGCGTTGTGGGAGTCCGACGGCCGCACGCTGGGTTGGGTAGTGTTTACGTCGGAGGAACGCTACTTCGATCTGTTCGTGCATCCGACCTTGCGTGGCACAACCGAAGCGGCGGCGATGCACGATTGGTCGGAGGCCTGCATCACCGAGATGGTTCGCGCGCGTCAGGAAAAGGACATCCGCACAATGTGGATTGCGGAGACCGACACGGTGCGACGCGAGTACCTGGAAGCACGCGGCTTCACGCTCGTCGGCGATAGCGAACACTTGCACCGTATGTACGTGACGGTGCGTGAACTCAATTCTCCAATCTCCACTCCTCTGTTGCCACCCGGCTTTGAATTGCGCGGCTGTCGGGGCGAAGCGGAGTTGGAGGCGCGAGCGCGGGCGCAGTACGCCGCGTTTCAATCCAAATGGGATTGGGACAAGTACACCGAGCGCTGGCGGCGCTTCATGCGGTCGCCGGTATATGCCGGCGAGCGTGACATCGTCGCCGTCGCGCCGGACGGGCGGATCGCTGCCTTCGCCATCCACTGGCTCGAGGCGGTGAACGGCGTGGGTTTGTTCGAGCCGGTGGGCACGCACCCTGACTTTCAGCGCCTCGGCCTGGGCCGCGCCGTGCTCGCAGAAAGTATGCGCCGTATGCAGGCCGCTGGGATGACGCACGCTAGCGTGTGCTGCGAAGCCGACGACCCGCGCGCCGTGGCGTTCTATCAATCGTGCGGCTTTGAGATTGTGAATACGTTATTGATGTACGCAAAAACCATTGAGTGATTGAGAGATTGGATGATCGGGTGATTGGTAAGCAAAGCGACAATCGCTCAATCGCCAAACCACTAAATCACTCAATAAAAACATGACCGAACTGATTCTTCTCAACGACACTGTGAATATCATGGACGCCCCGCTGGGCTTTGTCTTCCGGCGCTACCGCGGCGAGAGCGATTTGCCGTTGATGGTCGAACTCATCAACATCATTGCGCGCGCCGACCAGCACGACTTTGTGCAGACGCTCGACGACCTGCGCAATCAGTACACGCATCTCATGAACTGTGATATGGAGCGCGACTTTGTCATGGTCGAAACCGGGGACGGCCAGACTGTGGCGTACGCACGGCTGTGGTGGGAGATTGACGACGAGGGACTTTTGCGGTTCCCCATCGTCCTCAACCTTCACCCCGACTTTCGCCAGCCGCCGGATGTGGGACTGGCGGTCTTACGATGGGCCGAGGCCCGCGCGTGTGAGATCGGCGCAACCCATCCGCACACCGGCCCGCGCGTGCTGCAGGCCTGGGTGGCGAACATCGAACTGGAGCGCGACCGCATCGCCGCGCTCGAAGCGGCCAACTACACTGCCGTGCGCTGGGGCTACCTGATGACGCGCGACCTGGCCGAGCCGATTGAAGACCGCGCGCTGCCCGAAGGCCTCGAGGTGCGCCCGGTGACGGTGGAACACTACCGCGCGATTTGGGACGCTCACATTGAAGCCTTTCGTGACCACTGGGGTTTCCGCGAACCCACTGCGACCGACTACGAGATGTGGCTCAACGAGCCAGATCGCGACCACAGCCTGTGGCAGGTGGCGTGGTCAGGTGATGAAGTGGCCGGCATGGTTCTGACTTTCATCCCAACGAAAGAGAATGAAACGTTGGGCTTGAAGCGCGGCTGGACCGACCCTATCAGCGTGCGCCGCCCGTGGCGGAAGATCGGCCTGGCCAAAGCCCTCATCCTGCGCAGCCTGCGTTTGCTGAAGGAGCAGGGCATGACCGAAGCCGCGCTCGGCGTGGACTCGCAGAACCCGAACGGCGCGCTACAGTTATATGAAAGCTGCGGCTTCAAACCGGTGAAACGTGGCACCACATATCGGAAGAATTTGTGACATAGTCGTGTAGTCTGATAGTCGAGTAGTCGCGCGATTGTGGTGACCACTCGACCACTTGACCACTCAACCATTCGACCATGGCCGTCATCAGCGGCAAAATCCTCAAACTCAACGGCTGGCCTGAAGGGCCGATGATTCGGCTGGCGAAGGACGCGGCGCAGGCTTTGTGGGGAATGGACCTCGACCGCGATGCGATTCTGGCGCGGCTCGATGCGGTGCGCGCCAACCCGGCGGCCTTCGTGAACGATGAGGCCGTAGGCGAACTCGCGCGCGAGTTGATCGCCGAGCAGACCCGGCCCGTGCGGCGCGATGAAACGCTGCGCGAGCAGCCGGTGCACTATCGTGTGTGGGGCAGGGAATATATTGACCCCGGCGCGCTGGCACAGATGGACAACGCCGCGCGGCTCCCGGTCAGCGTGGCGGGCGCCCTTATGCCCGACGCGCACGTGGGCTACGGCCTGCCCATCGGCGGGGTGCTGGCGACCGAGAACACCGTCATCCCCTACGCAGTCGGCGTCGATATTGCCTGTCGGATGCGCTTGAGCGTGTACGAAGTCTCGCCCATCGTGCTCGACCAAAAGCCCTCACAGTTCGAGCGGGCGCTGCTCAACCAGACGCGCTTCGGCATGGGCGCGAAGTGGGAGCGCAACCAACTACCCGAACACGCGGTGCTTGACGACGATGACTGGGATGAGTTACCTCTGCTGCGCCATCTCAAAGACACGGCGCAGAATCAACTCGGCACGAGCGGCACCGGCAACCACTTTGTGGAGTGGGGGGTGTTCGAATTGTTCGAGACCGGCGGAGACGTTCCACCGGGCAGAGACGACCCGCCGGGTCGTCTCTACGGATTGCAACCGGGCCGCTATCTCGCGCTGCTCTCGCACAGCGGCTCGCGCGGCGTGGGCTTCAAAATTGCCGAGCACTACTCGAAGCTGGCGATGGAACTGCATCCGAACTTGGATAAGGCCGTGCGTCACTTGGCATGGCTTGATTTGGACGCGGACGCTGGGCGCGAGTATTGGCTGGCGATGGAACTGGCGGGCCGTTTTGCTTCGGCGAACCATTGGGTGATTCATCACCGGGTGGCCGCCGCTGCTGGATTGAAGGAGGCGGCGTCGGTGGAGAACCATCACAACTTCGCCTGGCGCGAGACGCTGCCCAACGGAGAACGGGCCGTCGTTCATCGCAAGGGCGCGACGCCCGCCGGGCTGGGCGTGCTTGGTGTCATCCCCGGTAGTATGGGCGATACGGGCTTCGTGGTGCGCGGGCGCGGCGTCGCCGAGTCGCTCAACTCCGCCGCGCACGGGGCCGGACGACAGATGAGCCGTAAGCAGGCCATCAACTCAATCGCGAAGAAAGACCGCGACGCCTATCTGCGCGAGCGCGGCGTGACGCTGCTCGGCGGCGGGCTGGATGAAGCGCCGCAAGCGTACAAGCGCACCCAAGACATCATCGCCGCGCAGAGTGATTTGGTGGACATCCTCGGCACGTTTACACCGAAGATCGTGCGCATGGCGGAAGAAGGTGGAGATTGGTAGGACGTGGCAAGTAGCAGGTCTTTGAGGACTTGCTACCTGCAACCTGCCACTTGCCACAACAGACTATGACGATAGATGCTGACGTCCTCATCATCGGCGCGGGTGCAGCGGGGATTGCGGCGGCGCGCGCGCTCACCGATGCCGGCAAAAGAGTCATCGTGCTCGAAGCGCGTGACCGGCTGGGGGGCCGTGTGTGGACGGCCGACCTTGTCGGCACGGAGTTTACCGGCGTGCCGCTTGATCTGGGCGCGGGCTGGGTGCACGGCTACGAGCACAATCCCCTGAGTGAATACGCGCGGCGTGCGGGCGTGAAGCTGTTACCGAGCGACACCGTGTTGCTCGGCGGCGGGCTGGTGTTGTTTAGTGATGATGGACGACGGTGGACGGAGGACGAATGCAAAGCGCTGGAGAGTCGGTTTGATGCGGTGATAGAAGCGATGAACGAAATGGCTGCGGCGCGTCGGTCGAAAGCCTGGTCGGATATTTCATTACAGCAAGGCTTTGACGAAATGCTTGAAAGGAAAACAAGCATGCTGACCGGAGCGGCGCGCATTTCCGACGCGCAGGGCATCCTGAGCGAAGTCGAAGGACGAAGGGGCGCGCTCAATTACAAATTCAACTCTGAGGTGGAGCACGAGTACAGCGGCGACATCGCCGAGATGTCGCTGATGAATTGGGACGATGACAGCACGCCGCACGTGCTCGG
Organism: Anaerolineales bacterium; assembly: GCA_052387475.1. Taxonomy (GTDB): domain Bacteria; phylum Chloroflexota; class Anaerolineae; order Anaerolineales; family UBA6663; genus JANWXR01. The sequence continues at coordinate 9,173 of JBQTJD010000181.1, forward strand.
CGACACCGATGCGCTGCCAGAGGGTGGCTGGTGGCCCATCATCGCGCCGGTTGCGCGTGGGTTGGACGTGCGAACGCGGACAACGGTTGCCAGCGTGGAATCCGGCGCCCATCGGGTAACGGTCGTCACCACCGGTCATTCCACCTATACAGCGCCGCACTGTATTATCACGCTGCCGCTCGGCGTATTGAAGGCGGGAAGTGTGAGCTTTACGCCGGAGTTGCCGGAGCGCAAACGCGCGGCGATTGCGCGGCTGGGTATGGGTGTGCTCAACCGACTCGTGCTCAAGTTCCCGCGCGTGTTCTGGCCGCCCACCGATTGGCTTGGCGTGGTCGGTGAGCGCAAGGGTTATTGGGCTGAATGGTTCGACTTGAGCAGACATACAGGGCAACCGATACTGATTGGCTTCAACGCGGCGGCGTATGGGCGCGAAGTGGAGGCGCTGACGGATGAGCAACAAGTATCCGAAGCGATGCGCGTGCTGCGCGAATTGTTTGAGGATGTACCAGAGCCGGAAGCATTCGTCATCACCCGCTGGGCCAGCGACCCGTTCGCGTGCGGCTCTTACTCATTCATCGGCGTAGGCGCGAGCAGCGCCGACCGCGCCGCGCTCGGCGAGCCGTGCGACCGGTTGTTCTTCGCTGGCGAAGCAACGTCAGTCAAATACCCCGGCACCGTTCATGGCGCGTGGCTCTCTGGATTGAGAGCGGTGCGAGAAGTATTGATGACTCAGAACTGACAACTGATTACTTTAGGAGTTATTCGGTTAGCTCACACCGTCACATGTCACCCTGAGCGCGTACGCTAGGCCTATGCCTGTGCGGGTCTTATCGCGCGAAGGGTCTCCCCGAACTCAATGAGGCCCTTCGCGGGCGTTCGCTACAGCGAACGCCGCTCAGGGCGACATTAACTTTGTAACTCCTATACTGTTCACTGTTTACTGACCACTGCGGTATGTCAATCGCCACTCTCTCCAACCTCGGCCTGTCGTTTGGCGCGTTCGATGTCTTTCGCAACGTCACGGCTTCGATTCCAAACGACGGCAAGATCGGCCTGATCGGCCCGAACGGGATTGGCAAGACCTCGCTGCTGTTGATTCTGGCGGGATTGAGTTCACCGACGACCGGCGCTGTGCACATCGCGCGCGGCAAGCGTTTCGGCTATCTGCGGCAGGAGGCGGTGGAGGCGTTTGCCGACCGCGATAACGGTGTGTGGGATGAAATGCTGACGGTCTTCGCCTCGCTGCACGCGCAGGAGGCCGAGCTGCGCGCCATGGAGACGCGCATGGCGGCGGGCGATCACTCACCCGAACTGCTGGCGGAATACGGACACGCGCAGGAGGCGTTCGAGCACGCGGGCGGCTACGATTACGAACAGCGCATCAAACGCACGTTGCAGGGCCTGGGCTTCCCTGAGGCGTTGCACGCGACGCCGATCAAACAACTCAGCGGCGGGCAGAAGACGCGGGCGCTGCTCGCCAAGCTGTTGCTCGAACAACCCGACCTGCTCATCCTCGACGAACCGACGAACCACCTCGACACCGAAGCGGTGGAATGGCTGGAGACGACGCTGCGCGAGTGGCCGGGTGCGCTGCTCATCGTCAGCCACGACCGCTACTTTCTCGATAACGTCGTCAACACCATTTGGGAGATGAGCCGCGTAGGGATTGATGTGTATCGGGGCAACTACAGCGCCTATCTCGCTCAACGCGATGAACGCTATGAGCGCACACTGCAAGTCTTTGCGGAGGAGAAAGCGCGGCTGCAAAAAGAGATTGACTTCGTGGTGCGTAATATCGCGCGGGCCAGCACCAACGCGCGCGCCGTCGGGCTGCTCAAGCGCATCCACCGTGATCTCTTCATCATTGAGCGGATGGGCATTCAAGGTTTGCGCGGCAACAAAAATTGGTCGGAACTAGGTTTTGCTCAATTCATGCCCGCCAGCGTCATCGGCGCGGAGGACGCACTGCGGCAAATCAACGCGCTGGCCCCGCCGAACGGGCGGTCGGCGCGGTTGAAGGTGAAGCTGAACGTGAGCAAAGTGAGCGGGGAGATCGTGCTGCGGACGAAGGGCCTGCGGATCGGTTATGCGTCACCTGACGGTGACGTTAGCAACACGCTATTCACCGCGCCCGATTTGGAATTCTTCCGGGGCGAGTGCGCGGCCATCATCGGCCCGAACGGCGCGGGCAAGACGACGCTGCTCAAAACACTGCTCGGCACGCTCAGCCCGCTGGCCGGGAAGATCAAGCTGGGCGCGAGCCTCAAGCTCGGCTACTTCGCGCAGGCGCACGATGCGCTCAATCTTGAAAATACTGTGATGGAAGAACTACAGCGCCACAAATACATGTCGCCGGGCGAAGCGCGCAACTATCTCGCGCAATATCTCTTCCGTGGCGAGGATGTGTTCAACCCGGTGGCGAACCTGAGCGGCGGCGAGCGCGGGCGGCTGGCGCTGGCGTTGCTCGCCCTCGAGGGCGCGAATCTGTTGCTGCTTGACGAGCCGACGAACCATCTCGACATCCCGGCGCAAGAGGTGTTGCAGGACGTGCTCGAAAATTTCAGCGGCACTAGCCTGCTTGTCTCGCACGACCGCTATCTCATTGACCGGCTGGCGACGCAGATTTGGGAAGTGCGTGATGGGGCGCTGTCGGTGTTCAAGGGGACGTGGCGGGAGAGGGTGGCGGCGAGGGAAATGGGAAAAGAAGGAAACGAGGGAAAGAAGGGAAAGGGCGCTGCGGCGAGCAACGGCTCGCCGCAAGCAAAGCCCGCGCCTGCTCCGAAAGCCGCAACCCCCAAGCCCGACAAGAAACGGGCGAAGGCGCTGGCCGAGTTGGAGGACAAGATTACGTTGAAAGAGATCGAACTCGCCACACTCAACGAAATGGTGCAGGCCAGCGGCGATGACCACAAGCGCGTGCGTGCGCTGAGCGAGGAGTATTCGTACGCCCAGCACGAGTTAGAGGAGTTGATGGCGGAGTGGGAGCGGATGCACGGATAACTGGCAACGGATTGTTAGCGACATCCATTGAAGTTCACTCTGGCAAGCACATGACCAACCTGAATTGGACAACTTACGCCCAACGCCCCGACCTGCGCGCCCAGGCGCAACGCCTCAACGCCTCCGTCTGGCCGGAGTTCATGTTGCACGACCCGGTGGCCGACGAATTGTTCGACTACATTGACGACGACTTCGGCGAGTATCAATCCATGTTGTACACGGACGAAGGCCGCGTGGTCGTGGTGGGCAACGCCGTGCCGCTGGTGTGGGATGGCACGCGCGCTGATATGCCCACGGGCTGGGACGATGGCCTGACGCGCGCCGTCGCCGATTTGAAAGCCGGGCGCACGCCCAACGCTCTGATGGCGATTCAGGCCACGGTCGCCACCGACATGCAGGGGCGCGGGCTGAGCAAGCTGGCACTGAAAGCGATGAAGTATGTCGGCGCGCAACACGCCTTGACCACGCTGATCGCGCCGGTGCGGCCCAATCAAAAGCACCTCTATCCGCTCACATCGATGGAGCGTTACATCACCTGGACGCGCGCCGATGGGTCAGACTTCGATGCCTGGCTACGCGTGCATCAATCGCTCGGCGCTGAACTCGTCGGCGTGTGCGCGGCGTCCATGCGCATCCCCGCCACGCTGGCGGAGTGGGAGGCGCGCACGGAGATGCGCTTTCCCGACAGCGGTGAGTACATCGTGCCCGGCGCGCTCAACCCGGTGACCATTGACCGCGAGCGCGACTGCGGCGAATACGTCGAGCCGAATGTGTGGATGCGGCACACCCTCACTGAGGCTGATCTGCGTTTTGAGCAGGAGCTATCTCAACGTGAAACGTGCTAAGCGAAGCGACTTTAACGCCGAAACCATCATGACGACAATCACAGACACACAACTTTCCTATCCGACTCTGATGGGCTACACCTTTCGACCACTGCGACGCGAAGATTTGCCCGCGCTCCACGCGCTGTTGCTCACCGCGGTGGAAGCCGACGGCGAAGACAGCGTGGACGCGCTGGAAGATTTGCAAACGCAATTTGATGACCCATGGTCAAATGCCGAAACTGACTCGGTGATTGCGCTGGCGGCCTCGGGCGAGATGGCAGCCTTCGGACGTTGCTTTCTGCCTCCGAAGCCACAAGGCGAGGCCCGCTGCCACACGTGGGCGTACCTCCATCCTGCGCACCGCACCGACCCACTCGAAGACGCCGTGTTCGGCTGGGTGGTCGCCCGTTCCTGGCTGCGCCTCGCCGCGCTGCCCACCGATCCAGGGTGCATCATACAATTCGGCACGGTGGATAAGCTCGTCCGCAATATCGCTCTCGCCGAGCGGCATGGCTTCTCAGCCGAGCGCTACTTCTACATCATGCGGCGCGACCTCGATTCTCCAATCCCCAATAAACCATGGCCTCCTGGCTTTGCTCTCAGGCCGTTCACGCCGGCCGATGCCCACGCGCTGCATCGCGCCCATGAAGAAGCTTTTAGCGACCATTGGGGTCACGAGGCGGAGGCCTTCGACGAGTGGAAACAGTTCTCACTTGATAGCAACGGCTTCCGCTCCGACTTGACTCTTCTAGTGTGGACGGGCGAGGAGATGGCCGCGTACAGCGTCAACCGCGTCCATGCAGAAGATAATGCTCGCAACAACGCCAACGAAGCGTGGATCGGGCAGCTCGGCACGCGGCGCGCGTGGCGCAAGCGCGGCCTGGCCTCGGCGCTGTTATGCGAATCCATGCGGCGTTTCAAAGCGGCTGGCTTCGACACGGCTACACTCGGCGTGGATGCCGAAAATCCTACCGGTGCACTCGGCCTGTATGAGCAGCTGGGGTTTGTAGTGAAGAAGCGGATGGTGGTGTATTCGAAACGGGTTGAATAACCGGCAGATGTGCAAGTGAGAAAGTGAGCGGGTGAGATACGTCGCTGCTCACTTTCTCACCCGCACACCTGCACGCATTGACGGTGACTCAATCCATCATTCAAACTCTCGACAACGGCCTCCTCCTCCGCCACGCCACCCCGGCGGATGCCGATGCGCTCGCGGCCTTCAACGCCCGCATCCACAGCGATGCCGGGCCGGATATGCCCGACGACCGCGTCGGTGTGTGGGTGCACGATTTGCTGGCGCGGCCGCATCCCACCTTTCAGCCGGGCGACTTTACAGTGGTCGAGGACATCCGCACCGGGCAAATCGTCTCCTCGCTCAACACAATCTCGCAGACGTGGAGTTATGCCGGCCTCCCGTTCAAAGTCGGACGACCGGAACTCGTCGGCACGCACCCCGATTACCGCAACCGCGGCCTCGTCCGCAAACAGTTCGACATGGTTCATCGGTGGAGCGCCGAACGCGGCGAGATGGTGCAGGCCATCACCGGCATCCCGTGGTATTACCGCCAGTTTGGGTACGAGATGACGGTCAACCTGGGCGGCGCGCGGCTCGGCTACGAGATGCACGTGCCGAAGTTGAAGGAAAGCGAGGCTGAGCCGTTCACCATTCGCCCGGCCACCGAGGCCGATCTGGCCTTCATCGCGCAGGTCAGCGACGCCGGGCATCGGCGCGATTTGCTGGCCTGTGTGCGCGATGAGGCGCTGTGGCGGTATGAACTCAACGGCAAGAATGCCCGCAACCTCACCGCTCGTGTGCTGTGCGTGATCGAGTCCACGGGCGGCGTCGCTGTCGGGCTGCTCGCGCACCCATCGTTCCTGTGGTCAGATCAGTTGATGGCGACGGAGTACGAACTTTCAGCCGGCGTCTCGTGGCTGGCCGTCACGCCCAGCATCATTCGTTACCTATGGGCAACGGGCCAGGCCTACGCCGAGGCCGAAAAGAAAAAGTGTGTCGCCTTTGGTTTGGGATTAGGGGAGGCGCACCCGGCTTACCGTGTGATGCACGACCGGACGCCGCGAGAGTGGAAGCCGTATGCGTGGTATCTGCGCGTGCCGGATGTGGCGTGCTTTTTGCGGCACATCGCGCCGGTACTGGAGCAGCGGCTGGCCGAGTCCATCGCCGCTGGGCACACGGGCGAGCTAAAGATCAGCTTCTATCGCAGCGGTGTGCTGATCAAATTCGATGCGGGCCGCCTCACGTTCGAGCCGTGGCAGCCGCAACTCGGTACGGGCGGTGACGCCTCGTTCCCCGACCTCACCTTTCTGCATCTCCTCTTCGGCCACCGCACGTTCGATGAACTCCGGCATTTCTACACCGACTGCGGCGTGGAAAGCGACGAGGCGCGCGTGTTATTGGAAGTACTGTTCCCCAAACAGTTGTCGAACATCTGGCCGGTGAGTTGACCCCCCTCTATCCCCCTATCGCCGCGCACACGATGACGATAGTTTCTCACGCTACGCCCGGCGCACGTTGCTATTGCGCACGATCAACATGCACGCGGCAAGGAAGAAGACAAAGGCCAAAAACCCATCACCGCGCAGCCACAGCAAAGCGATCATCACCACACACACACCGGCCACCACTCTCGTAAACATTTGTCCCTCCCGCCGTCATTATCGGGCAGACGGGGAGGGCGCACCGGCCAGCGGCCTGACGTTTGCTGGATTTGTGTGTTGGTTTGAAAGCCTTGAGCTTAACCTGCGAGTTCAGCCATTGCGGGGGTGGGGGTGCACTTTTCCAGTAAGGCCCAACGGTTGAGCTAAGCCGCCCCGGAGGCCGAAGGCCGGAAGGGTCGGCTTGAGCGATTTGTTAGACGCCCTCAAACGGCAACTAGCCACCGCGAGTACGCACCCCTATCAGGTCTGTACCTGTCATATGTGCTCATCGGGAAGTCTGCT
>JBQTJD010000182.1:0-4412 GCA_052387475.1 Anaerolineales bacterium
GTGCCCATCATCGTCGGCAACGACGTCATCGGCATCCTCAACGTGCAAAGCATTTCGCAAGAGGGTCTATTCGATGAAAGCGATGTGCGGTTGATGACGATCATCGCCGCCAACCTGGGCGTGGCGATTGAGAACGCGCGGCTCTTCCAGCAGACGCAGACCGCGCTGGCCGAGACCGAGGCGCTGTATCAGGCCAGCGCCGACCTCAACACCGCGCAAAACTACGGCGGCATCCTGACCGCGTTGCGCCGGCACACGCTCTTCCGCGACGCACACATCCTGATGTTGAATTATTTCGATGAACCATGGGGGCCGCGCAACCGGCCCGAGTGGGCCGAAACCCTGGCCCATTGGCACGCCGCCGGTGGAGAGCTAGCCGGAATGCGCACACCCATTTCCTCTTGGATGGGGAGCCTGATGCAGGCCGATGCGCCCACCATCATCGACGACCTCTCCGGCAACCCATACATTGATGACAACACGCGCGCTGTGTATATGATTCGCTACGGCGTGCAAAGCGCGTTGTTCGTGCCGCTGGTCGTGGGCGGCGATTGGATGGGCTATCTCTCCGCGCTGTATACCAATGTCACCCTGTTCCCCGACGCCGAGATGCGGCGTGTGACGGCTCTCTCGCGGCAGGCAGCGGCGCTGGTCGAGAACTTCCGCAACGTCACCCTCATTGAACGCCGCGCGCAGCAATTGCTCACTGCCGCTGAACTCAGCAACGTCGCCACCTCGCTACTCGACGAGCGTGAGATCGTGCAACAGACCGTTGAGCTATTGCGCGAGCGCTTCAATCTGTATTACGTGGCGCTCTTTCTCGTGGAGGAATCCGGCCAGTGGGCGGAGTTGCGGCATGCCAGCGGCGGCGCGAGCGAAGCGGCGCGGTTGTTGCTCAAACTCGGCCACCGGCTGGAGGTGGGCGGCAACAGCATGGTGGGCTGGGCGGTGGCGAACCGTAACGCCCGCATCTCTGAGAACGTGGCCGAGGAGACCGTGCGCTACGTTAACCCGCTCACGCCCGAGACAAAATCGGAGATGGCCCTGCCGCTGGTCGTCGGCGAAAGCGCGCTCGGCGCCATCAGCATCCAATCCGAACGCCGCAACGCCTTCAGCGAAGCCGACATCGCCATCCTGCAAACGCTGGCCGATCAGATCGCCACCTCGATTCAAAACGCGCGCCTCTTCCGCCGTGTGAGCATACAGGAGTTCAACGCCAGCGCCCTGGCCAACATCGCCCGCGCGGTGACGGGCAAGTTGGAAGAGCAAGAAGTGTGGCGCACGCTGGCGACTGAACTCTTCAACACCTACAAGCCCGATGGTGTGGTCGTTTACAAGTGGGATGAGGGCGCGCAGTCCTTCACGCCGCGAACGCTGATGGTAGACCCGACGGCGCTCGAAGCGCCGCGCTGGCCGGTGGTTGACAAGCCAGTGCCGGCCGGAGACAGCCCCGATTTGTTGACGGTCGTTTACAGCCGCACGGCCAGTTTGCGCACGCTCGGCCCGGTGGGGGAGTATGAGATTCGCGAAAGTATGATTGTGCCGTTGTTGTACGACGACGCGGTGGATAGCGTCGTCGAGGTCATCTACACCGGCCCGCGACCGGGCCTGGGCACGGACGATTTGAACCTGCTACGCGCGGCGGTGACGACAGCGGCCTCGGCGGTGCGTATCGCCCGGTTGTACGCGCTGCAACGTGAGACGGCGGAGCGGCTGCTGGAAGTGGATCGGTTGAAGAGCCAGTTCCTCGCTAACATGAGCCATGAGTTACGCACGCCGCTCAACTCCATCATCGGCTTCTCGCGCGTCATCCTCAAAGGCATTGATGGCCCGGTGAACGACGTGCAGCGGCAAGACCTCGGCTCGATCTACAGTTCCGGCCAGCACCTGCTGGGGTTGATCAACGACATCCTCGACCTGAGCCGCATCGAGGCCGGCAGGATGGAGCTGTCGTTCTCAGAAACGCACTTGCCTGAAATCTTCGACGGGGTGCTGGCGACCACGCGCGGGCTGGTGCGCGACAAATCCATCGAACTGGTGAAAGACACGCCAGATGATTTGCCGGCGGTGCGCGCCGACCACACGCGTGTGCGGCAGGTGCTGCTCAACTTGCTTTCCAATGCGGCCAAGTTCACCGAGAAGGGCAGCATCACCCTCCGAGCGCGCGTCATCGAAGACCCGGCCGGGCCGATGGTGCAAGTCAGTGTCACCGACACCGGGCACGGCATCGGCCCGAAGGATATGCCGAAGCTCTTCGAACGCTTCTCGCAGGTGGACAACTCGCCGACGCGAAAAGTGAGCGGCACCGGCCTCGGTCTGCACATCAGCCGGCAACTGGCGGAGTTGCACGGGGGCCGCATCTGGGTGGAGAGCGAGGGCGTGCCGGGCAAAGGCGCTGTCTTTCATTTCACCTTGCCCGTCTATCAGGGCCAACTCGCGGCGCCGCCCGCACTACACGGCCAGCCGTTGATCCTCGTCATCGAGGACGACCAGCGTCTGTTCACACTCTATCGGCGCTATCTCGAGTCGCACGGCTACGCACTGGTCGGTGTGGAGTCGAGCGCCGAAGCGGTGGGCCGCGCCGCCGACGAAAAGCCCGTCGCCATTCTGCTCGACGTGATGATGCCGGAGCGCGATGGCTGGCAAGTGCTGAGTGACCTTAAGCAGCACCCGGCCACGCGCGACATCCCCGTCATCATGTGTACCATCACCGACGAGCGGGAGCGCGCGCGGCAACTCGGCGCAGCCGATTACCTCGTCAAGCCCATCCTCGAATCCGATCTGATCCGCGCGCTGCACAGTCTGCCGAACAGCACACCGGTGAACGGCGTGCCGTTGTAAATGCTCCACCCTATCCTGACCCTGTGCGCGGATTGCGGACAGCGCGCGCCCTTTACGCCCCGCAAGTTGAAGTGCGATGTCTGCGGAAGTGAATGGCTCGAAGCGGAATATGATTACGGCGCCATCGCTGCCGATTTCGCTACCGCGCATGCCCGGCGCGAGCCTGGCTTGTGGCGTTATCATGAGCTAATGCCGTTGAGCGACGCCGCCAACGCGGTGACGCTGGGCGAGGGCAACACGCCGCTGCTCGGCGTGATGAATCTCGGGTTGATGCTTGGGCGCGGCAACCTCTTCATCAAAGACGAGCGGCAGAACCCGACCGGCTCGTTCAAAGACCGGCAAGCGGCGCTAGCTGTCTCGGTGATGAAAGAGGCCGGCATCACCGAGGCCGTGGTCGCCTCCACCGGCAATGTCGCCATCAGTTATGCGGCGTATTGCGCGCGGGTGGGCATCAAGCTCTACGCCTTTCTCACCTCACTGGCGCCGCCGGAGAAGATGCGCGAGTGCGCGTTGTATGGGGCGCAAGTGATTAAAGTCACCACGACCTACGACAAATCCAAAGAACTGGCGCAGAACTTCGCCCAACAGCGCGGCATGTACTACGACCGCGGCCTGCGCTCCATTGCTTCGGTGGAGAGCATGAAGACGCTGGCGTATGAGATCGCGGAGCAACTCGCCCGGCAGACGCCCGCGCCAACAGCCGGCCGCCCCGGCGCCATGTGGCGCGCACCCGATTGGTACATCCAAAGTGTGAGTGGAGGCTTGGGGCCGGTGGGCGTGGCCAAAGGCTTTCGCGAACTGCACCGCATGGGGCTGATCGATCGCCTGCCGGCTGTGGCCTGCATTCAGGCGGAAGGTTGCGCGCCGATGGTCACCGCCTTCCGGCGCAACGCCAGCGTCCCCGACACGGTGGCGTCGCCGCGCACCCGCATCGGCACGCTGGCCACCGGCAACCCGGGCCGCGCCTATTGGCTGCTCAAGCGTTACATCGACCAGCACGGCGGTGTGATGGAGTCGGTGACCGATGAGGAAGCCTTCCGCGCCATGCACGTGATGGCAAAAATGGAAGGCCTCTCGATGGAGCCGGCGGCAGCAGCGGCCTTTGCCGGGCTGTTCAAGCTGGTGCATCAGGGCGTCATCAAACCAGAGCACACCGTCGTCGTCAACTGCACCGGCCACACCTTCCCGGTGGAGAGCGAAATTTTGGGCGATGGCTGGGCGCGTCAGCTTGACGAGCGCCAACTGGATGAACGCGAGTTGCAAAGCGATGTAAGCGGCGCTATGAGCGCGCCGGAGCCGGAAGGTGTGCTGGCGGCTTTCGAGCGGCTGGATGAGCGCGTGCGTTCTATCGCTATTATCGACGATACACCCGACGCGGTGCGGCTCTTCCGTCGCATCCTGCAAGCCCGGGGCGACTATCAAATTTACGAAGCGGCGGACGGGCGTGATGGGCTGGCGTTGATCCGCACCCACCGGCCCGATCTGGTGATCCTCGATTTGATGATGCCGGAGGTCGATGGCTTTGGCGTGCTCGATGCCCTGCGCGCCGACGAGACCACGCGCGACATCCC
>JBQTJD010000183.1:0-10370 GCA_052387475.1 Anaerolineales bacterium
TGACGCCGTAGAGTCGCAAGATCTTGCGTCTCTACCCACCACCCCGACAAACAAATTCGGCCCCCAATCCCAAAACCTGGCCGCCATCATACGCGGCTACAAAATCGGCGTGACCACATACGCCCGCCAGAACGGCCTCGCCTTCACCTGGCAGGCGCGGTATCACGACCACGTCATCCGCAACCAGGCCGAACTGACGCGCATCCAGCACTATATCCTCACCAACCCGCAGCAGTGGGAGCAGGATCAATTCTATGCCTTGCACACCCAATAGGCAGGCCCGATGAGCACCCTCGGCCAACCGGAGCGCGCCACGCAAAATCGTGTCATCGCCCTGTTCCGCGATGAACTCGGCTACCGCATCCTCGGCGACTGGACCGACCGCGACGGCAACAGCAATATCGAAGACGGGCTGCTGACGGATTGGCTGAAGAAAAACGGCTACACCCCTGAGCAAATCAACGTCGCCCTCCACAAGCTACGCACCGAAGCCGGCCACCACAACCGCACGCTCTATGGCAACAATCAGGCCGTCTACACCCTGCTGCGCTACGGCGTGCCGGTGAAGATCGAGGCGGGCGCGGTCACCGAGACCGTCCACCTCATCAACTGGCGCGCGCCGGAAGCCAATGACTTCGCCATCGCCGAGGAAGTGACGCTGCGGGGCAACCATGAGCGGCGGCCGGATATTGTGCTGTACGTGAACGGCCTCGCCATCGGCGTGCTGGAGTTGAAGAACAGCCGCGTGAGCATTGGCGACGGCATTCGGCAATTGCTCTCCAACCAGCAGAAAGAATTCAACGCGTCGTTCTTCGCCACCGTTCAGATCGTCTTCGCCGGCAACGATTCAGAAGGGCTGCAATACGGCGCCATCGGCACGCCGGAGAAGTATTTCCTCAAGTGGAAGGAAGACGAAGCGGACAACACCCGCTTCAAGCTGGATAAGTACCTGCTCAAGCTGTGCGAGAAACGCCGGCTGATCGAGCTGATGCACGACTGCGTGCTGTTTGACGCCGGCGTGAAGAAGCTGCCGCGCGCCCATCAGTATTTCGGCCTCAAGGCCGCGCAGGCGCACGTGCGCGAGAAGCGGGGCGGCATCATCTGGAACACGCAGGGCAGTGGCAAGAGCATCGTCATGGTGCTGCTGGCCCGGTGGATTCTGGAGAACAACCCTTACGCCCGAGTCGCCATTATCACCGACCGCGATGAACTGGATAAACAGATCGAGGGCGTATTCAGCGGTATGAGCGAGGCCATTTACCGCACGCGCAGCGGGCGCGATCTGATGAAACAACTCGGCCACGCCAGGCCGCGCCTGCTTTGCTCGCTGGTGCACAAGTTTGGCCGCCAAGACGTGAACGACTTCGATGCCTTCATCAAGGATTTGGACGCGCAGCCCAGCCCGACGGTCGGCGAGGTGTTCGTGTTCGTGGATGAATGCCACCGCACGCAGGGCGGCAAGCTGCACCGGGTGATGAAGGCGCTGATGCCCAACGCCGTCTTCATCGGCTTCACCGGCACTCCCCTGCTCAAGAAAGACGCGCAGACCAGCCTGGAAGTGTTCGGTGGCTACATCCACACCTACAAGTTTAGCGAGGGCGTTGAGGATGGAGTGGTGCTCGACCTCGTCTACGAGGCGCGCGACATCGACCAGCGGCTCGGCTCGGAAGACAAGATTGACGCCTGGTTCGAAGCCAAGACCCGCGGCCTCAACGACTGGCAGAAGGACGAACTGAAGAAACAGTGGGGGACGATGCAAAACGTGCTCAGCTCGCGCGCGCGCATGGAGCGGGTGGTGAGCGACATCGTCTTCGACTTCAGTGTGAAGGCGCGGCTCTCCAGCGAGCGCGGCAACGCCATTCTGGTGGCGTCCAGCATCTACGAGGCGTGCAAGTATTTCACCCTGTTCCAGAAAACGCCGTTCAAGGGCAAGTGTGCGGTGGTCACCTCCTACAATCCGCATTCGAAGGATGTGACGCTGGAGGAGACCGGCGCTAACACCGAGACCGACAAGCAATTCATCTACAACACCTACACCGATTTGCTGAAAAACGTTGAAGCCACGCCGGGTATGACCCGGACCGAGGCCTACGAGGAGCGGGCGAAGAAGCTGTTCAAGGAAGAACCGGCGAACATGAAACTGCTGGTGGTGGTGGATAAACTGCTCACCGGCTTTGACGCGCCGCCCTGCACTTTTCTGTACATCGATAAGTCCATGCAGGATCACGGCCTGTTCCAGGCTATCTGCCGCGTCAACCGATTGGATGGCGAGGACAAGTCATTCGGCTACATCGTGGACTACAAAGACCTGTTCAAGAAGGTCGAAAACGCCATCGCCGTCTACACCTCCGAACTGGATCACAGCGCGAGCGGGGCCGATCCCGAAGTGCTGGTGCAAGACCGCTTGAAGAAGGGCAAGGAGCGGCTCGACAACTCGCTCGAAATGCTCTCCCTGCTCTGCGAGCACGTGGAGCCGCCCAGGGGCGAGTTGGAGCACATCCACTACTTTTGTGGCAACACCGAGATCCCGTCCGACCTGAAAGAACGCGAGCCGCAGCGGGCGGCGCTATACAAGGCCACCGTTGCGCTCATCCGCGCTTACGCCGACATCGCCGACGAATTGGAGCCAGCCGGCTACAGCGCACACGACATCGCCCGGATCAAGCGCGAGCTTGACCGCTACCTCAACCTGCGCGAGATCATCCGCAAGGCCAGCGGCGAGACGCTCGACCTCAAGGCCTACGAGGCTGACATGCGGCACCTGATTGACACCTACATCGAGGCCGACGAGCCGCGCAAGATTTCACCCTTTGACGACATGGGCTTGTTGGAACTGATCGTGAAGACGGGCATCGCGGACGCCATTGCCGCGCAACTCGGCGGCCTGAAGGGCAACCCGACCGCCATCGCCGAGACCATCGAGAACAACGTCCGCCGCAAGATCATCAAGGAACATCTGAACGACCCGGCCTACTACGAAAAGATGTCGGCGCTGCTGGATGAGATCATCGCCGCCCGGAAGGCGCGGGCCATCGAGTACGAGGAATTTCTCAAACGCATCGCCGAACTGGCGCGGAGGGTGGAGGCCGGCCAGAGCGACGACACTCCGAAGACGCTCGACACGCCAGGCAAGCGCGCGCTGTACAACAATCTCAAGCAACCGCAGCTGAAAGAGGGAGCCCGAGTCGCCGACGAGGCGGGCATCTACCAGGTGGCCGGCGATGCGGCGCTGACGCTGGCGCTGGAGATTGATGCCGCCGTCAGGAAGACGCGCCCCGATGGGTGGCGCGGCGTCCAGGCGCGTGAGCGGGTCATCAAGGCGGCGCTGTACGGCGTCTTGCAGGATGAAGCCGAAGTCGAGCGCATATTCCTCATCATCAAGGCGCAGACGGAATACTGATGACGACGCAAGTGAAGCTGGGCGACATCATGGCTGATGTGGTGCTGAAGGACATTAAGAATGTTCATCTGAGCGTCTACCCCCCGGACGGCAGAGTGAGGATTTCGGCCCCCACGCGGATGAGCCTCGCTACCCTGCGCGTCTTTGCCATTTCCAAACTGGGCTGGATCAGGCAACAACAGAAGAAACTCCGGGAACAGGAACGCGAGACCTCGCGCGAGTATTTGGATCGCGAGAGCCACTATGTGTGGGGCAAGCGCTACCTGCTCACGGTCGCTGAGGGCGATCAACCGCCAGCCGTGGAGTTGAAGCACAGCCGCATGATCCTGCGGGTGCAGTCGGGAGCTGGTGAAAAGAAAAAGCGGGCCATTGTGGAAGCATGGTATCGCGAGCAACTTAAGCAGGCCGTGCCGCCGCTGATCGCCAAATGGGAAGCGCTCATGGGCGTAAGCGTGGAGCGCTTCTTCGTGCAGCGGATGAAGACCAAATGGGGAAGCTGCAACCCGCCAGCACGCACCATCCGCCTCAACACCGAGCTAGCCAAGAAACCGCGCGAATGCCTTGAGTACGTGGTTGTGCACGAGATGGCCCACCTGTTGGAGCCGACGCACAACGCCCGCTTTGTCGCGCTGATGGATCGCTTCATGCCCAGATGGCAGCACTATCGGGATCTGCTGAATCGGTTGCCGGTCAGCCACGAGGAGTGGGCTTATTGATTCACCAGGGCGGCTCAAAAGAAAAGCGCACGCTTCAAGCGTGCGCTACTCGTTTCCGGCTCATGACGAACCAACTTCAGTTTGTATAAATGCGGCTGTTGGCCGACACCCCGACGGCGATGGCCGTGAGCATCGAGAGGTCGTCGCGGGTGAAGTGGCCGACGTTGGGGTGCACCAGGGTGAGCACACCCACCACGCGGTCATTGGCCATCAACGGCACACTGACGGCAGAGCGCGGCGTGCTGTCGGTCTCGTTGAAACCGCGCCGCACCCAGCGCTCATCCTCGTGCGTGTTATCCAGCACCGCCGGGCGTTTGTTCTTGATCACCCAGCCGGCCAGGCCGTTCTCCACCACTTCGGCCAATTGCTCGGCGTCCTGTTTCTGCACCTTGCCTTCGTAAATCAGCGCGCCCTCCATCGCGCCGCCCTTCTCATCCAGCACGATGATGCTGCCGCTGGTCGCGCCTACGCTCTCGAGCGTCATCTTCAAAATGCGCGGCATCAACTCGCTCATGTCAATCTGCGTGGCGAGTTCGCGGCTGATGGCGTACAGCACCTCCAGCGAGGCGCGCGAGCGGTCGGATTGGGGCATTGAAGCGGGTGAGGGCGGCAAGACCTCCAGCCGATGGGTATGGCCGTTGGCGGACGGCTCGGAGAGCGCGGGCGCTTCGTTGCCGTTCGTCACGCGCTCGGCCGGTTTTTGCAGACCGCGCAGCACCGATTGCAGGGTGCGGCGGCGCTGGCCTTTGCCGGCCCCACTGGCCTCCGCCGCGTTATCCGCCTCGATGCTGTAGTAATACGACATGTACGAGGAGGCGCCATACGAGCTTTGCGGGCTGGCCATGCGGTTCAACGCCAGACCGATGACCTTGGCATTGACGCGCTTGATCTGTTCCAGTAGATTGCGGATCATATTGCGGCGCGTGTAACCGGGACGCACCACCAACAACACGCCATCCACTTTGGAGGCCAGCACCCAGGTATCGGCCACAAAGAACGGCGGGCTGTCGATGATGACGATGTCGGCTTCATCCTGCAACGTCAACAACACCTGATCCATGCGCGCCGAACTGAGCAACTCGGTGGGATTGGGCGGCACCGTGCCGCTGGTGATGACCTTCAGCCGGTCATTGCGCCACACGCGCGCGACTTCACTCACCGTCACGTGGCCTCGGAACAAATCGCTCAAGCCTTCGCGGTTGGGGATGCCCAAAGCGCGGTGCGTGGCGGGCCGGCGCATGTCGGCATCGAGCAGGATGACGCGCTTCTCACTCTGCGCCATCATGATGGCGAGGTTCATGGCGATGGAGGTTTTGCCATCACCCGGGTTGGCGCTGGTCACCAAAATCGTGCGCAGAGGCCGATCCACCCCCACGAACTCCAGGTTGGTGCGCAACGAGCGAAACCCTTCGGCGACCGGGCTGAGGGGCCGGTCGGCCACCGACAGGACAAGGCCACTCTTGTCATGCTCCATCTCACCGATGTAACCGAGGATCGGAAAAGGCAGCAAGTGTCGAATCTCCTCGACGCCTTTTACGTTGTTGTCGAGCAGTTCGATGAGATACGCGGCGCCGGCCGCGAGCACAAGCCCGCCGGCGGTGGCCGCCAGAATGATCAGCCAGCGATTTGGGCCGATGGGGATGCGGGGCAACGCCGCCGGCTCAAATACTTCCAGTGAATTGGCGGCGCCCTGCTCGGTAGTGGATAACAAGCCGGAATAATTGGTCTGCAGCACTGACAAGCGCGCTTCCAGCGCGAGGAGTTCGTCCTGAGCCGACGCCAACTCGGCCGCACTGGTGAAATCCGCCAGTACCGCCTGCTTCTGCTCCATTTCTTTTTGCGTTTCAGTGATTTTCTTTTGGAGCGCGACCAGTTGTTGAGCGACGAACTCACTCCGCGATTGGTCGGTGATGCGCCCGGCCGGGCTTTGCAAGATCACCTGGCGCGCCAACTCATTGGCAACGGCTTGCGCCAACTCGGGGTTGCTGTCGGTGACAGTGATTTCAATCAACTGTCCATCCGCCGTGGGCGCCGCGTTGTACTCGGGTAGTTGCTCGAGGCCGAGGGCGGCTTTTGTTTCCAAAGCCACCGGCTCGCGCAAGGCGAGCGAGGCATAGGCAAAGGCGAGCGTCTGGCTCAGGCCGAATTCATTGGCGCTGGGGTTGGGGTCGTATAAAGCGCGGCCCACCATCACGGTGGCGCGGGCCAGATAGACAGGCGGCAATTCGCGCGTCGCGATATACGCCGACACGGTCGCAATCAGCATGGAGGCCGCAATCAGCCATTTCCATTTCCACAAAGGGAGGAAGTACGCTCGAAGTTCCATGGGTCGATCAATGCTTCGGAGTCACCGCTTGCATAGGGACTATACTGTCAGACGGTTGGGCTGGACAGAAGTACAAAAGTGCTACCCGGATTGTGACGAGTTGAAGTGGATGTGCTTCGCGTCTCACCGATCGTAACCGATTGGCCGGGCCGTGTCACACTCGCAGCTTAGCCTCAGAATACACCTTCACCAACCCGGCGACAATATCCTGCCAGCGATGGTGTCGCTCAACGTAGCACCGCCCAGCCTGACCGACCTCGACCTGCCGGCCGGAGTCGGCCAATAAGCCGCTCAAGGCGTCTGCCAACGCCTCCGGACCATCAGCAACGATTGCCTCCCGCCCCGGGCGCAAGTCGGCTAGGGCGAAGACTGCCGCAGTCGAGGCAACCACCGGAGTGGCGCACGCCATCGCCTCCAGAACTTTGTTTTGAATTCCCACGCCATACGCCAACGGCGCCACCGCTACAGCCGCCCGTTGCAAGTAAGGTCGCAGATCGGGCACGCTGCCAGTCACGGTGATCCGTGGGTCTTGCGCTAAAGCCTGCAACTGAGCAGGCGGTTCCTTCCCCACCACCCACAGCTTCACCGAGGGACGCCGCGCCCACAAGCGCGGCAGCACGGTCTCGACGAATTGCATCACCATCGTCACATTGGCGTGATAACTCATTTTGCCCGTGATGACGAGTGTATCCGCCTCTCGCGCCAGTTGTGGATTGGGAGCAAAGTAGTCGAGGTCCACCCCATTCGGCACGACTGTCACCGGCGCTGTCTGAGCAGCGCCGGCAAGCGCCAGCATCGCCGCGCGATCAGCCGGGGCGCTGACCGTGATGTAATCGAATTCACTCAGCAAACGGCGTTCATAGCGTTGCGTGCGACCCAATTCAAAACGCGCCATCCAGCGGCTGACTGCGCGCCGGCTATGGGCCGCCGTCTTCTCAAACAGCAAGCTGATCGAGTCGACACTGTCCCAAATGATCGGGGGGCGGGTGGGTTGGCGCGAGCGCCACTCTTTGAAGGCCAGGCCAAAACGCGCGCCCCGCAAGTGCTCTACGTGAATGACATCCGGCCAGGCCGGCGCTTCTTCCGCTGCCGCCAGCAGCGCCGGCGTCCACGAGTAGTGCGCCTGCAACGGCGCGTCGCCAGGCAAGGCCAGCGCGCAATTCAACCAGGAGCGCAGGCGTGAGACGTGCACGGCCTGCACCGAGTGGCATTGAGATTTCAGGGCATCCACATCGGCGCGTTCGGCCGCGTTGGCCCAGATCGTTAATACCGTCACCGCGTGGCCCAACGCCGAAAGATTCCGAATCAGTTGATAAGGCCGGACGCGAATCAGATTAGGAACGTAAGGGACGACAAACAGAATTTTCATGCCACCCGCCGGTTCGAGATCAGCGTTGACGCAAGCGCCGAAACGCCACGACCCCGGCAATCAACGCAGCAACGGGCAACAGGCTCACCGCGGCAATGGTCAGATAGTCATTTTCCCGATACTGCTCCAGCGATGGCCCGGGGGTGCCAAATACATAGGTCGGCAGGGGCGTCGGCGTACCCACCACCGGACCGGCAGACTCGAGCGTTGGCGTAGGGGCGACTGTGGCGACGCGAGTGGGGATGCTGACTGGAGGCCGCGCCGGCGAGTCAAGTGTGGTATTCGCATACCACACCCGATAGCGGGCGCCGCCAGTATCCGAGCCAAAGACCGCGTCCACGTTGCGTGTGAACCAGACTGCATGCAATTCATTACCGTTCTTCACGGCCAGACGCGGCCATTCAGGGACATCATCCTGGTACGGTGCGATAAGTTCAGGCGCTGACCAACGCTCGCCATCCCACACCACATGCAGCAAATCCACGCGCTGCTGCTCGGCCGCCCGGCGACCGGCCAACGCCAAATGCAAGTTGCCGGCGCTGTCGCCGATCATGGCGTACGTGTCGGTTGGAATGGCGAACGCCGCTTGTCCGCCCCATAGTTCAGCGATGATCTCAGGTGATGACCAAGTGCGTCCCTGGTCGTCCGAAACCTGAAAGTACACGCGATCGTCGGGCAGGCCGAGCCAGACGACGACGACCTGGTCGCGGCCATCGACGCCGACCGTCGTGTGCTGGGTTTCGCGCGGCACGGCTGTGTCGGTCAGGGGAGATATGAAGGCAATGGGTGGCGACCATGTTTCGCCGCGATTGTAAGAGGCGGAGTAACGGCCGGTCGATTGCGAGAGCAACTGGCCCAGCGATCCGCCGACGCCGGAATCCCACACCAGATGCAGGTTATCCTGGGCATCCGCCACCAGTTGCGGCTTGGCCGAACCTTGCAACGATCCAGAGATATCCACCGCCGGCGACCAGGTGCGCCCAAAATCATCCGAATAGCGATGATAAAGATGAAAGCAAATGGGACATTGCGTCGAATACAGGTTCTCCGTATACACGAAATTCAAGCGGTCCTGACTGTCGATGGTCAGGCCGCTGAAGTACGCGGTGTTGCTCGTTCCAAGAAATTGCACCGGCGACCAGGCGCGCGCGTTGGCGGCCTCCGTAGCATAAACGTGTGAGTAGAATATTCGGAAGTAGTCGGTGAAACCGATATGTAGATCGTTGCGCGCATCCACCAGCAACACCGGGCGTGTGGCCGCACTTTCACCGGGGCCGGGCTGGGGGATGGAGAAGATGTCATTGGGATCAGTCCACACGTCACCCGTTGGACTGGTGACATACATGACCGAATCGAAGGCGGTGCGGTTTGGGCCGATCGTTCCGGAGGAGTAGACCACATGCAACTGGCCGGCCAGGTCAACGGCGATATCCGGAAACCAGGCGAACTGTCCCTCGGGTGAAATTTGCATCGGGCCAGACCAAGTGGCCGTTTGCGCCTGGACGGCATCCGGAGTGAGGTGAAAGGCGCCGGCCGATAAAGCCAGCCAGCCGCCAATCAGCGCGACGCGGGCGCAAGCCAAGCTTGCGTTGGAGAACCGCTTCGCGTCGCAACTAATGTTGCGCGCTCTCCCTCGCCGCTGTGCGGCGCGGCACACTCGTATCCATCCCAATTGGGTGACTTTGAAAGTACTCATTCCGCTCACTTAAGGCCGGCGCAGGCGGTAAACGTCCACCGCGCCGTTGGCATATACACGCTCGAAGAGTTCGCTCGTGGAAGGGTCAAAGTTGCCCAAAGCCCGCTCGGACGGCCCGTAAAAGACGTAAGCCACATCATAGTCGTTGGCAATCGTCATGCGCCTCGCGTCTGAAGTCGAAGCGGCATAAAACTCCGTGGCCAATTGCTCTTTACGATAGAAATCCACGGTCTGCGCCCAGTGCGCCAAAAAAGCACGCTGTCCGCTCAGCGCTGGCACGTACTGGCCAGTCATCAACGAAGCCATGACCACACTCGGCGGAGAGGCATTGTCACGCAACCACTCCAGTGCAGCCGTTTCTGCCCGATCTAGAAAATACGGGCGGTCATAGCGGGCCAACTCCACAAAGCGCCAACTGTACAGATAAATATTGGTCGGCACGACACAGGCGATGGCAGCCGCGGCCAGGCCCAAGCGCAACATTCCCCCACGCCAACGCCAGCCATACTTGATTGAGAATTGCCCGACCCAGGGCAGCCCATAGCGGAACAAGCCCTGCGTCGCCAGAATGGCAATGGGCACTTGCCAGCCGTTGAGCATCTTGATCTGGTAATCCGTGGGCAAGTAGATGAGTAAGCAATGCCCGATAAACCACGCCTTGAGAAATAGCCCCGGGTCTGCCAGACCAGCGAACTTGAAGAGGCCGTCCTTGATCAGAGTGAACGTCGCCAACAAAAAGGCTGGCCCTAACAATATCGGCAGCAGCCATGGCGCGGGCGTGAACACGCCAGCGTTATCGAATTGAGCCAGCACATCCCGCCAGATCGGGTCCAAACTGGTCAGCAAAAACGAGTACAGCCCCG
>JBQTJD010000184.1:0-4776 GCA_052387475.1 Anaerolineales bacterium
GCTATTGCCGAGGCGGCGGGGTTGCCGCTCATCCTGTTTCAGTTGCAACCGGCCCTCGGCGGCGTGTTGTTCTCCACCGAGGTGCTGCATCGGTTGATTGAGCTGCCCTCGGTGGTGGCGATCAAAGAGGCCAGCTTTGACGCGCTACGCTTCCTTCAAGTCAAAGCCGATCTGGAATCAGCCAGCCGCAAGATCACGTTGCTGACCGGCAACGACAATTTCATCTGCGAGAGCATGCTCCTCGGCGCGGAAGGCGCGCTGCTGGGTTTCAGCACCCTGGGCACGCGGGAGCAAGTGGCGATGCTGCAGGCGGTGAAACACGGCGACATCGCCAAAGCGCGCCAAATCGGGGACTGCCTGCAACCGCTCGCAAATGTGATCTTTGCGCCGCCGGTGCCCGACTACCGCACACGTACGAAGGAGGCGCTGAAGATGCTGGGCGTGATCCCGGATTCGACGGTGCGCCCGCCCTTGTTGCCGCTTGCCGAGGCCGAACGTCTCAAAGTTCGTCGGGCGCTGCACCAGGCTGGATTACTGAGGGAGTAGGGGCTGAAAGGCAAAGAGGCTCAACGCTCCGGTCAAAGCGCAATTGAGCCTCTTAGCAAAAAGCTGGCACGCTGTCTCCGATGACGATGTGGGCTTGGCTCGCCGAGCGTCTGTCATCGGACACATTTGCTCCAGCTCGAGTCAATTGTAGCAGAGGGTTATTGCCGAACATTCGTGGATAGGAGGCTTGGGCCGTCGCTTAACATACGCTCGTCAGGTTTCTCCACAAGCATTGCTCAATCTCTTTTAGGAGGAGTCCCGATGAAATCGCATATGCGAGCCCTTTTCGCAATCGGCCTAGCGACGCTGTTGGTCTTGACCAGTTGCGCTGCGCCGGCCACGCCTGAGCGCGTGGTTGAGACTCAGGTGGTTGAGGTCGTCAAGACCCAGGTGGTGGTGCAGACACAGGCAGTCGAGGTCGTCGTCACCGCCACTCCCGTGCCCGTTTCGGGTGCGGTCACGGTGTTGCTCATCGGCAAGCCGGATGAAGATGGAATTGATCCGCTCACTGGCAACCCAATACCCGGCATCAAGCAACTGGAGACGATGTTTGAGACCACCAACTCGAACATTGACATCCAGATCACCAATATCCCCTGGGGTTCCGGCGCCACGGGCTATGGCCCCAAGACCGAGTCCATGATCCAGGCGCAGGAGGCTTGCGTCTACCTGATGCCCGGTGCGTTCGCCTACGGCCGGCGCGGCTATCTCGAAAATTTGGATCCGTGGATTGCGCAAGATCCGAGCTTCAAGGATGTGTGGCCGGGAGATTACCTCGAGCAGTGGCGCGGCTGGGGCCCGGGCAACCCCGACAATCAATGGGCGTTGCCCTACAGCGGCGGCAACCGCGTCATCCACTACGATGCGGTGCTCTTCGAACAATGGGGCGTCGAGCCGTTGAGCCAGCATCCCACCCTCGACGAAATCGCCGAGAAAGCCAAGCAGATGACGGGCAAGAATCCGGTCACCGGCGAGGATAACTACGGCTACTGGTATCAGGGCAAGTACATCAACTGGCAATTCCAGGCCATCGCCCATGCGTTTGGCGCTAACTGGGGCCAGGTAAATGCGGACGGCACCTGGACGATCAACTGGGATACACCGGAGTATCTACAGGCGTTGGAGTGGCTGGTGGAGATGTCGAAATACTCGCCGCCCGGCGCTCTGGCCGCCGAAGCCATGCCGGAAGGCTTCCTCACCGATCAAAATGTAGTCGCCATCATCCCGGAGGGCGAGACCGGCTACTATCTCGCGCCCTTTGCCGCCGATCCCAAACTGAACGAGCGCTACCGCACCACTTATAACCTGCAAGGGCCGGATGGCAAGGGCGGCCTGTTCATCGCTGACCCGGTCGCGATGGCGGCGAGCTGCTCGAACAAGGCCGCGGCCTGGGAAGTAATGAAGTGGCTGACGATGAGCCCCGAGTCGCAAAAGTATAACTTCGACTCGGGCGGCAATCTGCCCGTCATCGAAGGCGCGGCCGAGGCCATCCCGGCGTTGGGCGCGCTGACTGACGCCGACGCAATCCTGAATCAAAACGCTTTCGCCGAGCGCCGCTACCCGTGGGCGTCGTCTGAACCGCGCTTTGCCTTGCAGGCCGCGATTGAAGGCGCGCTGGCCGGTACCCTGACCCCCAAGCAGGCGCTGGAGCAAGCACAGAAAGAAACCGCGGATTGGTTGGCCGCGCAGGCAGCCGGCAACTAGCGGAGCAACTTCGCGGGAATGTTGTCGCCCGCCTCCCAGAAACGGATGACAGTTGAGGGGCGAAGCAATTGGCTTCGCCCCTCATCCGGAGCGTTTATGATCAAGCAACTACGCAAGAGCCTCATCTGGTACATCTTCATCGCCCCGACGTTCATTTTGTTTGGCACATTCACGGTGTATCCGACTCTGGAGACTTTCCGGCTGAGTTTCTTTCGCGAGGTTGCCACCCGGCAAGAACCGGCAGGGTTGGCGCACTACGTTCGTTTGTTGACCAACGATGTCTTTCTGGCGGCGCTACTCAACACGGCGTTGCTGGGCATTATCTTTTTACTGTTGGTCATTCCCCTCTCATTGGTACTCGCTTCATTGCTCAACAATCTACGCACAGGCTCAAACGTTTTCAAAGTCATCTACTTCCTGCCGCAGGTCACATCCACCGTCGCCGTCGCCTTGGTCTTCAGCTACGTCTTTCAACCCAACTGGGGCCTCGTCAACGGCGGTCTGCGCGCCCTCGGCGTTGATCCGCTGCCGCTCTGGCTGGCAGAACCCCGCTACGTGCTCACCGGCTCGCGGTCGGCCGCAACACTGCTGGCGGTCTGGGTGGCGTTGGGTTACTACATGTTGATTTTCCTGGCGGGCTTGCAGGCCATTCCGCTTGATCTGTACGATGCCGCGGTTGTAGACGGCGCTGGCCCATTGCAAAACTGGTGGTATATCACCCTCCCCAGCCTGCGGCCCTCGTTCATCTTCCTCTTTATCACCGGGATCATTGATGGCATGTCGCGCTTTAGCGATTTGTGGATGCTGGGTGGGCCGTCGGGTACGCCTGCCCGTTCTTTGCAGTCCATCGTCATGTTCATTTATCAAACCGCCTTTGAGGGCTACGACTTCAATCTGGCCTCGGCCGCCGCAGTCATTTTGTTTTTGATTGTGTTAGGGCTGACGCTGATTAACTTCCGCGCCCTGCTGCATCAGGAATTTTCGGCCCGCTGAGGGAGAGTGTCATGGCCGTTGAAGACATCCGACCCACGCAGGCTGCCTCCGTCGAATCGACCTCCCGGTTGCGACAATTCCTTGGTTCTCACCGCAACCAGGTGCGCGCCGAACAGATCGGGATCTTCATCATCCTGACCCTTGGCGCCATTGTAATGCTCATCCCTTTCATCTGGATGGTGGGGACCTCGTTCTCCCGATCCGCCAACGTCGCCATGCCCCGCATCCCCCGGCTATGGCCAACCGACCCCAGTTGGTTCAACTATCAGGTCGCCATCACCAACTTGCCGATTGTTCGCTACTATCTCAATAGTTTCATCGTCACCACCGCCACCACGCTGGGCTATCTCTTCCTCAGTTCGCTCACCGGTTATGCCTTTGCCAAAGGCCGCTTCCCCGGCAAAACATTTTTCTTTCTCGCCTTACTGACCACGCTCATGATCCCGTTTGAAATCCGCATGATCCCGCTCTATTTTTTGATGCGGACGCTGCATCTCAACGACACTTTGCTTGCCCTCATCTTGCCATTTCTGGCTGGCGGGTTGGGCACCTTCCTGATGCGGCAATACATCAGCACCATCCCCGATGAATTGGTGGATGCGGCGCGGGTGGATGGCGCGAATGAGTTTGTCATCTATTCGCAGATCGTGCTGCCCCTGTGTGGGCCAGCGCTGGCCGCCCTGGCGGTGCTGACGGCTTTGTGGCGATGGAATGATGTGCTCTGGCCGCTGCTGGTTATTTCGAACCGCGATTTGTTCACCGTGACCCTGGGGCTGGCGACGGCGGGGCGGTCGCAGGGCATCTTCACCGGCGTGGCCCTCGCCAACGCCTCGCTCGCCATCCTACCCATTATTGCTTTCTATCTTCTATTGCAACGTTATATTATTCGCGGCATTACCTTCACCGGCCTTAAGGGGTGACGAATGCAATCTCACATCGCGCGGGTGGCGCATCGCAGCGCGTCCGCTCAATATCCCAAGAACACGGAGGCTACAATGCCCAATCCCTGGCCTCAGGATGGGACGCTCATCTCGCGCAAAATCTGTGAGCAGGCTCTGCGGGCGAGCGCCAATTGCGTCGCTTATGACTTTCGTTGTCTGACACACGCCATCGTCGCGGATGTGTTGAATACGGTGCTCCATGCCGCTGCGCTTTGATCCAGGCTCAATTGAACGCTTCAAGGCCGACATCCGTACCATCCCCGGTTATCCGATGGGCGAAGAGTTGCCCATCCGCGCGATGGTCTTCGAGTCGCAGGCTGTCTTTCGACTGCCGGAATTGATGGAACTCGCCGGGGCAAAATCCGCTCAGCCAATGGTTGTCGTGATGGATCCCACGCCGATGAAGCGCGCGGGCGATGATCTCAAACCCCTCATACTGAGCCACCTGCGCCATGCGGGCTGGCAACCCGAACCGCTCTGGCTGGAGCCGAATGCTACGCGGCAAGTCCACACGGATTTCACACAGATCGGGCGCGTGAAAGCGTGCCTCCGTCCGAACGCCGCGGTGCTCTCGGTGGGTTCAGGCGCGGTG
>JBQTJD010000185.1:0-5531 GCA_052387475.1 Anaerolineales bacterium
ACCGACTGGCGCTCGGCAATGGGGATGTCGATGGACGAGGCAATTGAATCCGCCAGCCAGCCCGGCTCTTCGATATTCATCGCGTAGACGTACGCCTCTTCGGGGATGGCGTTGTTCATCCGCACCACGCGTTCGAACAGCCCGAGCACAGCTCGCATCAGCGCTTCGGTTTCGCGCGGCTTCTCGGTCGGCTCGTACACCAGCCGGGCCTTCACTACGAAATACGGCTCGGTCTGGACGAACTCCACGATCTGCACGCGCTTGCGGCCCTGCGCCAACACCGAGTGCGAGCCATCCGGCATGCGCAGCATCCGCCCCACCGCAATCTCCGCGCCGATGGTGTATAGGTCTTGCGGGGTCGGGTCTTCGACCTCGGGGTTCATCTGCGCGGCGGCGATGAGGGTGAGATTAGCGGCGTTGGCTTCCTGAATCGCCAGCATCGAGCGCTCACGCCCGACGAACAGCGGGGTGGTCATGTGCGGAAACATGACCAGGTCGCGCAGCGGGAGCAACGGCAATTCGATCAGCCCGTCCTCATCCGGCTCGGCGTCGGGGATGTCGTACAGTTCGTCGGCCTGCCGGCTCATGGTCTCGGCGATGCCGGAGCGGGCGATGAGATGGCGGAGGTCGTTAGTACGTGAGTCGTTCATTGAGTTGAGGTTTCAGATTTTAGATCGTAGATTGCGGCCCGCACTATGTGTGCGGCTTGTACTTCGGCCACGACAAATAAACTTCCGGTCGCTACAATCATATCGCCGGCTGAGGCGAGTTGCAGGGCGCGGTCGAGGGCGGCCGCCACGGGGGCAACGGCTTCCACACGCATAGCGCCTGCCCGGGCCACCTCATCGGCGAGTTGTTCGGGTTCCATGGCGCGCGGGTGAACGGCTTGCGTGCAGATCACGGTTCCCGCGCGTTTCACCAAAACTTCGAGCATTCCAGCCACGTCTTTATCCGCTGACACGCCGAAAATCAAAATAATGCGTTGGCCGGGGAAGTAGTCATCGAGCGTGGCAGCGAGCTTGTGCGCCGAGTCGCGGTTGTGTGCGCCGTCGGCGATGACGTAGGGGTGACGCTGCAAAATCTCGAAGCGGCCCGGCCAACGCACGGCGCGGAAGCCGGCGCGAACCGCATCATCGCTGATAGACAGCACGCTGGCGCGCAGGGCGACGTAGGCCGTCGCCGCATTTTCTGCTTGATGACGCCCGAGCAGCGGGATGTCGAAGACGACCGGCTCACCTGCGGCGGGTTTGATCTCAACCGTTTGCCCTTCGACCGAGTGTTGCGTGACGCGGTAGAACCAATCACGCCCGACCAGCGTCAAGGGCGCGCCGCGCTCGGCGGCGATGGTTTCAAGCGCGGCCAGCGCTTCATCCGGTTGCGGCGCGCTGACGACGGGCACGCCGGGCTTGAGGATGCCGGCCTTCTCGGTGGCGATGTGCGTGAGCGTCGGGCCGAGCAGATCCATGTGGTCGAGGCTCAGCGACGTGATAACGGAAACCAGAGGCGTGAGGGTGTTGGTTGCGTCGAGCCGCCCGCCCAGACCGACTTCGATGACGGCAACATCGACCGCGGCGCGGGCGAAATATTCAAAAGCCAACGCGGTGGTGAGTTCGAAGGTCGTGATGCCCGGCACCTGCGGCGCGAATTCGCGCAGCCGCTCAACGATGGCAGCGATGCTGGCCTCGGAGATGTACTCGCCATTGATCTGCATGCGCTCACGGAAGTCAAGCAAGTGCGGCGAGGTGTACAGCCCAGTGCGGTGGCCCCCGGCGGCGAGGGCAGCGGCGCATAGCGCACTCACCGAACCTTTGCCTTTGGTGCCGGCAACGTGCAACGTCGGATAGCCGTCTTGCGGATTGCCCATCAAGTCAAGCAAAGCCCGCATCCGGCTAAGGTCAAACGTCTCCGGCGAATACTTGACCAGCCGCGTAGCGCCATAGTCCACGAAGCTGTATAGAAAATCCAAACTCTCTTGATAGGTCATCATCGGCGAAGGAATACTAGCATGAGCAAGGATAAAAGAAAAACGAACGCAGGAGCCTGACAACGGATTGTGCTACGCACGAAGCAGATAAGCGGATACTAACGGATGGCGCTCAAGTAATTCCAACGTTGTATCTTGTCACAACCTATCGGCTGTTATTCGTTTATCCGTTTCGCGTAAGCGAAGCGACAGCATCCGTTGTCGGAATTCTCCTTTGCCCTTCTCCTCCCTTTCTGGTACAACGGGCCGCACATTTATGAAACTTCCCATTTGGTTCACCATTTCAATCGCCGTAGCGGTCACCGCACTGGGATTGGCGGCGGCGTGGATGCTGCTGCGGCCTGGCGGGCCGCCGCTCGTATCGGCGGCCTTCTCGCTCGACACAATCACCCCCAACGCCGATGGGCAGACCGACGTGGCCCGCCTCACATACACGCTGCGCCGCGCGGCCAACGTCTCCATCTGTTTCACCGACGCGCAGGGCACGCGCTTCGACTTTCGGCGCGACAAACCGACGCTAGCCGGTGACACGCAGGTGGATTTCAGCGGCGTGGTGGACTCGTACTCTTTGCCCGGCGAGAGCTTTTCATTTGAAGTCGAGGCGCGCGTGCTGCAAAACGGTGTGTACACGTGGACGGTGGAGGCGACGGACGCCGATGGGCAGCGCAACATGATCAGCGGTCCACTCAGCATCGCCGAGGCCGACACCGCCCTACCCGAGTTGAACCACCTCACCGTCAGCCCACAGACATTTACGCCGAATCAAGACGGCCTCGACGACCGGGCCACGTTCAACGTGGATTTGAGCAAGGATATTGATGAAGCCGGTCAGCGGCTGTACCTCATCGGGCCGGATGGCTCACAGTTGCCGATTGCGGAAAGCCAGCAATCGGTGCTCAAGCCCGGGCAGCGCGGCACGCACACGTACGATTACGATGGCGGCATCGACCTCGGCCAAATCCCGCCGCCCAACGGCAAGTACCGCGTGCGGGCCGAAGCCACCGACCGCGTGGGTCAGCGCACCGCTGTGGAGACTACGCTCACCCTCGCCAATCGCGGCCTGCCGCTGGCACAGATCGCGCAGGGGCAAGTGCTGTTTTCGTCGCAGGTCGTGGCGCTGGGCGACACTTTGTCCTTCACACTCACGGTGGAGAACTATGGCGAAACTCCCATCCGCACCACCGGGCCATTTTCTGGTTACGTATACGAGTCGATGAGTCAAAACTCCGCCGTCACCGGTTTTTATCAGGAGGCGGGTGCGTTCCGCGTCGGCCTCATGTGCGATACGTGCGAGACCGACTTCCCGTGGCGCTGGGCCATCGGCACGCCGGAGATGCTGACCGTGATCCCCGACTCGTTCGGTCGTAGGCAGTATTACCTCATGCCCGGCCAGCGCTCAGTCATCACTGGCGGCATCGTGCTGGACGAGATCGTGTCCAGCCGCAACCCGCAGGATTTCTGGGCCGGCCTCATCCACGAGCAGGTGCGCGTGCTCAACAATCGGTCTGACCCGCAGTCCGTTCTTATTGAAGGGCGTCGAGAGAGGTGACGAGTGACAGGTGGCAAGTGACTCCCTTGCCCCTTGTCCCTTGTCCCTTGCCACATGGATTTAGGCATCGTCATCGTCAACTGGAACGTACGCGAGTTACTGGCGGACTGCCTCGATTCGGTAAACGTTGATCTGGCGGGCAGCGGTCTGACCGCGCGTGTTTGCGTGGTGGATAACGGCTCCACCGACGGCTCGGTGACCATGCTGCGGTCACAGTTCCCACGCACACTCCTCATCGAAGCCGAGAACGGCGGCATGGGCTTGGGCAACATCCTCGGGCTGGAGGCGTTGGGTTTCAGCTTGCGCTCACCCGCGCACCAACCGCCCTTTGCTGCGCTCATCCTCAACCCCGATACTGTCATCCGCCCCGGCGCATTGCGGGCGCTGGTAGAGTTTCTGCGCGCGCACCCGCACGCGGGCGTAGCCGCGCCGAAGCTGCTCAACCCCAACGGCACATTGCAACACTCGGGCTTTCATTTTCCGGGCGTGGCGCAGGCGTTTTTGGATTTGTTCCCGCCAGCGGGCCGCTTCGCGCGGGTGATGGACTCGCCGCTGAATGGCCGCTACCCCGCCAGATGGTATTCCGCCGGGACGCCATTCCGTGTGGAGCACACGTTGGGCGCGGCCTTCGCCGTCCGCGCGGCGGCGCTCGCCTCGGTGGATGAGCTTTTCGATGCCACCTTCTTCATGTATTGCGAGGAGATTGATGCGCAGCAACGCTTGCGCCAAAAAGGTTGGGAGTGCTGGGTCGTGCCCGGCGCGGAGATCGTACACTACGGCGGGCAGAGCACGGCGCAGGTGGCGAGCAACTCGTTCGTGCATCTGTGGACGAGCCGCCGCCGGCTATACCGGCGCTATCACGGCCCGCTGGTCAACGCCATTGTGTCAACGTTCGTGCAACTCGCCATGCGTAGCCGGATACGCGCCAACCACGCCCTCAGCCAGCGCGGGCGGCTCAACCCGGACAGACGGGCGGAGTTGAATCACCTGCTCAGTGAAGTAATGGCGGTCTGGCAAAACCGACGGAGGACGATAGACGAACGACGAGCGTAACGGTCTCTACTTTCGTCTATCGTCTACCGTCCTTCGTCATGTTGTGCGCCATCACCCTCACCCTCAACGAAGAACACCATCTGCCCGACTGTCTCGCTTCGCTGACGTGGGCGGATGAAATCCTCGTCTTCGACTCGTTCAGCACCGATCGCACGGTGGAGATCGCGCGAGTGGCGGGCGCGCGCTTGGTGCAGCGCCCGTTCGACAATTACGCGCTGCAGCGCAACGCCGCGCTGGCGGCGACCGACGCCGAATGGGTGCTATTCGTCGATGCCGACGAGCGCGTGACACCGGCGTTGGCTGAAGAGGTCAAGAGCGTGCTGCCGCGCCCCGAAGCGGGCTGGTGGATTCCGCGCCACAACTATCTCTTCGGCAAACTGACGCTGCACGCGGGCTGGTACCCGGATTATCAACTCCGATTGCTGCGGCGCACCGCTGCCCGCTACGATCCGGCCCGACCGGTGCATGAACTCGTGCAACTCGCCGGCGAAGCGGGTCACCTCACCTCCCCGCTCATCCACTACAACTACGAAACCGTCGCGGAGTTCATCCGCAAGCAGACGGGCTACGCACGCTACGACGCCGAGCGGCTGGCGTTGGAGGGCGTGCGGGCGCAGCCGTATCAATTACTGAGCATGCCGCTGCGCCAGTTTTGGTGGCGCTTCATCACCCTGCGCGGCTGGCGCGCTGGCCTGCACGGCCTGCGCCTCAGTTGGCTGATGGGCCGGTTTGAGTTTGAGAAGTATCGGCTGGCCATTGAGCGGCAAGGGGCAAGTGACAAGAGGCAAGGCTAATCCACTTTGTTTTGTGCCTCGCAGTCTTAGCTCACTCACGTTACGCAACTTGGGCGGCTTCAGGTGACTGTCACTGGGCAGCCTGCACTCGGAAGTTCCAGCCGCTCTATTGCCCAGTGACAGTCACCTTTGCGTAAGGTGAGCTAACTCA
>JBQTJD010000186.1:0-3514 GCA_052387475.1 Anaerolineales bacterium
GCGTCGTCGCCAAGTGGTAAGGCAAGGGTCTGCAAAACCCTCATACGTGGGTTCAAATCCCACCGACGCCTCAGCGTCCAAGGGACTTTGGAAAAAACGGCCAAGGGTCTGTGCTTTTGAGCAAGACACTTGGCCATTTTCGTACCTGACGACATAGGTGCGGAAAGACATCCGCCGGCATAGGGTCTTGGGACGCGCCCCGGCTCCGCCCACCTTGGCCAACAACGGCCAAGGGTCGCATATACCAGCCAAGGCCAGAAATAGATTTGTCACCGATCCCGTACGATGACAAACACCCTGCGACCCAAAGCCGAGGCCCGAATGTCGTCCCTGACCCTGTCCCTCCTAAGCGACTCCTACGTTAGCCATCTGCAACGGCGGGCTGCACGTCCGATACCGTCGCCACCTGTCGGCGCGTCTTGAATCGCTTCCAACGCTTTCTCACGCACGACGGCGCCGCCGACGATGCCGTCAAGCTGTCGGCGGTGACGGATGACCGGTTGAACGCCTATGTCGATTATTTGCAAAATCATCCCGCCAAGTTCGAGGGGCACCCGAACCGGCCAGTCGAGCATGCCAAGCGCTCGCCGTTCACGGTCGTCAAGGAGATCAAGACACTGCGCGGCTTCGGCACATGGCTGAAGAAGGAAGGCTTTGCCAACCCGTTCGCCGCGCTGCCAATCCCCAAATTGCCACGCTATGTGCTGGAGGTGCTGTCGCTGAACGAGATCGAAAAGTTGCTGTCGGTGATCAATCCGCGCACGGAAAACGGCGCCCGGCAATATGCCATCATCATGCTGATGCTGGACACGGGCCTGCGGATTGGGGAAGTGGCCGAGCTGCGGCTGCCCAATCTCAACCTCGATCACCGCCAGTTGAAGGCGATGGGCAAAGGCCAGAAGGAACGCGTCGTGCCCTTTGGCCAGCGCACGGCCCAGGCCCTGGTGCGGTATATCCAGTTGCGGCGCGCCACGCCGCGCCGGTCGGAGGTCAATCAGGTCTTTCTCGCACCCGACGGCGAACCGATGTCACGCAGCAGCCTCGAGCACGTCATCCGCCGGCCGCGGATCGCCAGTGACATCCCCCGGTTGCACGCCCACCTGCTCCGCCACACATTTGCCGTCAACTATTTGTCGAATGGCGGCGACTTGCACACACTGCAATTGATCCTTGGCCACGAGAGTTTGATTGTCACCCAGCGCTATCTCCAGCTCACGAACAACTTCATCCAGGCGCGCTACGAGACCAGTTCCCCTATGGACAAGCTTAAACTCAACTCGGAGCGGCCTTTCGGTTCTTGCAAACCCAAGCGCACCCCCAGAGCCACCGGCCAGCCATCACCGAGTGGTGACATCGAACAGGGGCAGGTGCCCGGCGATGAGCAACAACTCATCGATGACCTCAGCTTCGACACCCAACCCAAAGCCAATCCGGATCACGATATCGCGGGAGGGGTGGGCCTTCTTGCCACTTTCCAGGGCATGCAAGTAGGCGATGTTGGTATAGGAGCGGGCTGACAATTTGTCCAGGGACAGACCAGCCCGCTGGCGCAGTTCGGCCAGTTTGTTCGCAATGGCCGTGGGAGGCGGATTGTGATCAGTCATGAGAGGCAAAGTCATTCTGAATACAAGTGTTCATATGAATGGTGGTATGACGAAACGATGCCAGCGAAAGCCTCTACTCCACCTCGAGATTTCATCGGGCGTCGCGCAGCGGAGCGGCGAGAACTCGGTGGACTTCGGACATCCGTGATTGCGGCGCAAGCGCCAACCACGTCCTGAGTTCTGTGACATTTTCACTGACACCCAGACCCCATCCGTTCGCTCCGGCTTAGTGGCGGTGGCACCAGGGCACCACAAGCTGTATAATGTGGTCACAACGATGCTCAAGCTGGAGAGGACCCATGAGCGACCTGAGTGTGGGCGTGCGCGAACTCAAGGCCCAATTGAGCGCCTATCTCCGCAAAGTGAAGAAAGGCCAGACCGTGCTGATTACCGAGCACGGTCGCGTCATTGGGCGTTTGATGCCGGCGGCCGCTTCGGTCGAAGAGCGGATCGTGGCCCTACAACACGCCGGGCTGGCGCAGTGGAACGGCAAACGGCTGAGACGCGCCCGGGCCGTGGCCAAGGTGCGTAGTCAGAAGACCGTCGCTGATCTTTTGCTGGAAGACCGGCGGTGATCGTCTATCTGGATGCCAGCGCGCTCGTCAAACGCTATCTGCAAGAGACGGGCACTGAAGAAGTTGAAGCACTGATCGACGATGCTCAAATCACTGGCACCGCCCTCATCAGCCGGGCTGAAGTCGTGGCCGCGCTCGGAAAAGCCGCCCGCATGAGTCTGGTCAAGCAAGATGAGGCGGCCCGAGCCGTGCAGGCATTTCGGACGGATTGGCCGGCGCTGTTCAGGCTTCGCCTCGACGAAGCCACGATCGCCCAGGCTGACAACTTGGCCTGGACGCACGGCTTGCGCGGCTTCGACGCCGTCCATCTGGCGGCCGCACAGACCTGGCAGGATGCGCTGACCGAGACGATTGTGTTTGCCACTTACGATAAACAGCTTTGGCACGCGGCCCAGCAGATTGGGCTGAATGCGTGGCCGCCCGATTTCGGGTGAGGATCAAGCTGGCCTTCCGCAGGCTCCTATCTTGGGCATCGTCGAACCTCTCACCACGCCTTACACCACGATAACGAGTTGATCCCGTTATCGGACCTTGGCTCGAAGCTAAGCCCGATGAACAAATTTTCTCTTCAACGCGCCGACCAATCCAGCTGAACGACGGCAGGGTTTCGCTTCGCGCCCTACTCCAGCACTGACGCCCGCCAAGACAAGTCCCCCTTTGCAGCTAACCAATCAAACGATCGTCCCGTGTCGACCGAGTTGCGCATCGAATATGAAGCTTCACGAACGCTGTCAGCCTAGCTCAGCCTTTAACCCATTCAGCCCCAACCAGAGCCGCACTCTGACAACCCCGTTTACGGGATGGCCTGCCGTTTCTTCACCGGGTGAAAAAACCCGCTTGGGCTCATCTTCCAGAACCAGAGCAAAGTAGCAGCCTCGACCGGTTCAGCCGTCATTAGAGCAGATTCCGGACTGAATTAGGCCAAGGCATAGCCACAATGGGTGAACCATGCGAGCGCATCGTCAGCAGTCACAGAACGCAAGGCGTTGGCCAGCGCTTCGAGCAAGGCTTCCCAAGTTCGGGCCTTGGCCTTGCGCAACCCGGCCTTGACCTTTGCCCAAGACGTCTCACTCGGGTTGAGGTCGGGCGAATAGGGTGGCAAGTACACGACCTGAGCGCCGCGCGCTTCAATCAAGCGTTGCACCTGTCTGCCTGTGTGCGCCGAGAGATTGTCCAGCACCAGGATGTCACCAGCTTGCAAAGTAGGCCCCAAGACCTGTGCGACATAGGTCTCAAAGGCCAACGTATTCATGGCGTCGGCAAACGCCCACGGGGCCTGCACCCCGGCCAAACTCAGGCTGGCCACCACCGTGGAGTGCGGCCCCGAATAGCCGG
>JBQTJD010000187.1:0-2674 GCA_052387475.1 Anaerolineales bacterium
ACGGTGTCGCATAGATTGGGTCAAGGACTGCCATCGTCGTTCTCGATAAATAAGGTTTAGGGAACAGGGATTAGGGGTGAGGGATTAATCCCTAATCCCTGTTCCCTAACCCCTACTTAGCCGCCAACTTCAGCTTCACCCCTGAGGCTTGATGCTGGCGCATCTTCTGCGCGATCTGAATCACATACGCGCCAGCTTCCAGCGGATTCGTGCCGCCGTTCTCGAAGATGTTGCACACCACATCGCGGTCGGCGTCGGTGTCGCCAACCTTCGGTCGAAAGGCCATGTACGCGCTCATGCTCTCGGCGCGCCCCAAACCGGGCCGCTCACCGATAAGCAGCACCACGACATCCGGCTTGAGCAAATCGCCGATGTCGTTCATCACCCCGACGCGGCAATACTGGATGAAGAACGGCGTGCCAAAGGCCAGCCCGGCGGTCTGTGCGCCCTGCTTGAGAATCGGGTACATCTGGCGCACGTTGGCCTCGATAGCCGCCGCACTCAAGCCGTCGCCGACCACTACTTGCAAGCCAGGGCTTTTGGTGCAGCGCTCGGCGATCAGGCGTTTGGCATCGTCGTTCAACTGTCGCCCAAGATCGGGCCGCAACAAAAACTCCTGCTTGCCACCCGTGATTTTTGTTTGCACGGTGAACAACCCCAGGTCATCGAGTAGCTTCTGATCCACGTCCCGATACAGAGCATCCTGCGTCACCGCATGGTCGCCCTGAAAGAGCAATAGTGAGGCGGTGCTGTAGCGTGGCCCGGCGCGCCCCACCCCGATGCGGGCGGTGGTAGAGGCGATGAGAGCCTGCAGCCCTTCAGCGTCTTTCGGAGTCTTCACACGCGCCTTGTAGCGGAGTTCGTTGATGGTGGGATCGGGCAGATCAATGGTCAGGGGAGATGAGGGATTAGGGGTGAGGGGTTGCGTGACGGCGGGCGTGGGCTTCGCCGCAGCCGCCGTGGACGGCGCTGGAGACGCGGGTTGCGGTGAGGCGGCAGCCCCAACGGCGGTCAACTCCTTGACCACGGCTTCGACCAGTGCGTTGAATTGAGCGTCAGTCATAGCAATCGTCTCTCAGCGTTTCAAGAAGAACGAGGCGTCCCCAGCCTTGTCCGTCAACACGCCGTTGCGCATCAGGCCGAGTTCCTCCAGCCAGCACTCGAACTCCGGCGCGGGGCGCAGCTTGAATAGCTGGCGCAGCGTGGGCGCGTCGTGGTAGCTGGTGCATTGATACGACAGCATCGAGTCATCACCCATTGGCACGCCCATGAAATAGTTGCAGCCCGCCGCCGTGAGCATGACGGCCAGGTTCTCGATGGCGTTTTGATCGGCGCGCGCGTGATTGGTGTAGCAGGCGTCGCAGCCCATCGGGATGCCGGTGAGCTTGCCCATGAAGTGATCTTCGAGACCGGCGCGCTGAATCTGCCGTGCATCGTACAAGTATTCCGGGCCGATGAAGCCCACGACGGTGTTGACTTGATACGGGCTGTAGCGTTTGGCCAACCCGTAGCAGCGCGCCTCCATCACCAACTGATCCCAGCCGTGATGGGCATCCGCCGAAAGCTCCGAGCCTTGCCCGGTTTCAAAATACATGTAATTCGGCCCGGCCGGGAAACAATACTTTTTCGCCAGCGCCTCGGCCTCGTCGAGCATGCCGACTGAGATGCCGAATGACTCATTGCCCTGCTGCGAACCGGCCAGCGATTGAAACACCAACCCGACCGGCGCACCGGCCTGCATACACTTCATCTGCGTGGTGACGTGCGAGAGCACGCAGTTCTGGGTCGGGATATTCCACGTTTTGATAACGTCGTAGGTCATCTCCAGCAAGCGGGCGACCGAGCCGTAGCTGTCATCCACTGGATTGATGCCGATGACGGAGTCGCCCGAACCGTATGACAAGCCTTCGTAGATTTCGGCGCGGATGCCTTCGGGTGAGTCGGTGGGGTGATTGGGCTGGTTGCGGCTGGAGAGCGTGCCGGGCCGGCCGATGGTGTTGTTGCAGTGGGCGGTGACGCGGATTTTGCTCGCCGCGTACATCAGGTCGAGGTTGGACATGAGCTTGGTGACGCCAGCGATCATCTCCGCCGTCAGCCCGCCCGAGATGCGGCGGATCATCGCGCCGTCGGTCGTATCCGCCAGTAGCCACTCGCGGAACTCGCCAACCGTCCAATCCTTCACCTCGCCGTAAATCGTCTCGTTGACCGCGTCCTGAATCACGCGCGTCACTTCGTCTTGATCGTACGCCACGACGGGCGTCTCACGCAGCACCTTGAGCGGCACTTCCGCGAGCACCAGCTTCGCGGCGATACGCTCGGCGGCGGTCTCGGCCCCCACGCCTGCCAGCCGGTCGCCCGACTTTTCCTCGTTCGCCTTGCCCATCAGCAAACGCAGGTCGGGGAACTCGTAAGTTTTGCCGTGCAGTTTGGTGCGCAGGAGCATAACGGCCTGACAAACTACTGTATGTTGCTTTTCATGTCACCCTGAGCGGCGAACTTAGTTCGCCCGCGAAGGGTCTCATTGAAGTCGTCGAGACCCTTCGCGCGATAAGGTCCGTGTGCGATACAGGCATTGCGTATGCGCTCAGGGTGACAGGTCACAGTATGAACCAATTGAGTAACTTCTAGTCGGTCAGTGATAAAACACCAACGTTTTCACAGAGAGTGGCACGAC
>JBQTJD010000188.1:0-5300 GCA_052387475.1 Anaerolineales bacterium
GGATGAATGAAACCACGTTACGTATCGAAACGCGGGGGTCGACGGCAAGCAATCGCCGAATCCCTCCACGATGCGTCTGCCTTTTGGCGTGCAACGCGAACCGCCGCGGTTGCTCTCCGCAACGTCATTGCAATCATTCTCGCCAAGACCGGCTCCAGGAGAACTGCGAAAAGGCCCTGCCTCCTGTTCCGCAGCTTGCGGTCCCGACCAGGTCAGGCGAACCCAATGGTTGGGACTGGTCACATCAATATGAATCGAACTGATGTATGTGCCGGGGTAGTTCGCATGGCGTAAGGACATTTCCGCCCTGCCTTGCTCGGCGTCGAGCACCATCTCGGCGCCGCTCGGCGCGGGACTGGTGATCGAGTGCACCTGCACACACAGAAATCCCAGGGCGACGGCCAGCAGGATTTCCACCCTTTGACGCTTCAGCGAAAGCAGCAACCGCTTCATGATTCAACTGCCACGTCATTCTGAGCGCAGCGAAGAATCTAGCGCGCCGGACTCGCCATGCCTCCGTGCCAACCTTCAATCGCCGCCCTCGTCGAACCGATTCGCCGAACGCCGATGCACCTCCGGATCGACGTCGTAGCTAATCTGCTGCACCGAGCCGTCGCAGAACGCCATGTTCATCGACCCGCCATGCGCGCTGCCGAACGCCCAAATCGCCGGGCACACGGCCCCCGAATCCTGCTGCGGCTGGTAGCAATCCTGCTTCTTGCTCGCCTCCGGCTGCCACGCTACGCGCTGGTTGTCCCACTCGAACCCCGCCCAAGCCGATTGGTTGTCCCCCAGCCGCGCGTACTCCGGCACGTCGTGAATGTCCGCGTAGGTCATCGGGTCCATATACTTCTCGCCGATCAGGTAGGTGTTGGCCAACCCGTCGGAAATTTTCTCCGGCCCGATTTCGCTGCGATAGTACACCACCCCCGTCTGATAAAATTCCGAAGCGGGATCGTCCGTATCGGTCCACTCCGGGTCGTCCGATTCCAGCGCCTCGTAACTCTCCGGCCACCACATGTTGCCGCCAAAGCTGGAAGCCGCGTGATGGAGCGAGGAGCCCGTGTTCGCCGCAAAGTCGCTCTTCGTCACTGCGCGCAAGTTCTGCGCCTCCTTGGCCACCAGCAACCCCCAGGCGGCCGAGCCCTCGCTGACCGGCGGATACGCCTGGGCGACCCGACGCTCCGGACAGTACAACAGCACCGGGGCGCTTTCGTGTAACTGCTTCATCCCCGGCCCCAGCGCCGCGGCAGTCAGCGACTCGCCCTTGCCCAGTTCCCGCAGCGGCGCCTCGCCGATATACGGCAGCACGCTGTACGCCCACCCGCCCGGCTGCTCCCGCCCGTACCCCCGGTTCGGATCGGCCGTGTACGCCCCCGCCCACCCGCCCGACGGCAGAAACCCATGCGTATCCAAGTGCAACTGCGCCCCCAGCGCAAGTTGGTGCAAATGATTCGCACACTGCGTCTTTCTCGCTGCCGCCCGCGACGCCTGCACCGCCGGCAACAGCAATTGCACCAGGATCGCAATAATAAAAATGACGATCAACGTCTCAATCAACGTAATGCCGCTAGTACGTCGCATGCGCTTTCCAATCCCCCTCTCTCAAAGGGAGGGGCTAGGGGAGGGATTTGTTTGGAGAGCTTTCTTACTCCCATCGTCGTCAATCCGCGTAAAGGCGAAGCCTCAATCCATCTGGCTGAAAGCTGATGGCTGATAGCTGACCGCTTCTCCTCAATACATTCGCCGCGACCGCCCCTTACGCAGCGCCGCCACCCGCTCCCGTTCCGCCTTCGCCCGCTCCGCCTTCTCTCGCTTCGCGAACGCACTAGCCGATTCCGCTCGCCGCTCCCGCCAATCCGCCCACAAGTCGGGAACAAACCGCAAACCGAACAACACGACCAGAATCGCGACCGTGACGCCCATCCACGCCGAACGGGCCCAATTCCGAACATCCGCCGCCCACACCAGCCCGAACCACAGCGACGGGAACACTTGGAACACGAGCGCGAAGAACGCAATCACCAGCAGCACTTCGAGTCGGCCCAGGCCGGCAGGTGTATCCCGTTTCGCTGCCATGACCGACTCGACTTGAATCAATTGGACTTGCCAAGGCCGGCAGATTGACACGAGGGATAGTTCACTCAGTCTTGATCACGCAACTTGCGGCGTCAAACTATCTGAAGGGCTTGGCGACTTGACTCCTGCCAACGCGAGAATGCAAACGCCGATCAATAAAAGTGGGATTGCGACTGATGTTACCGAGACCGTCGTCGAAACAAAGCCAAAACATCCACAGTCGATCTCCATGCCCCGCGCCAGGACGCTCAATTGAGCAATCGTATACGCCATAAACACGGACGCCGCTATCCAAAGGGCTACCTTCTCAGCAATCCCAAGACCGATGTAAATCGCGAGCACTATCTGCAAGTAAGGCAACCAAAGGCCCAACACACCGGAAACGCTCGCAGGAAGCAGACGGTACGACGACACCGTGTGAATGAAATAGTACGGCTGTGCCGCGTGAACAATGCCGCTGAATAGCAGTACGGCAGATATGACCATCGCGGATAGGTTGGCCGCCAATCGCATTTGTGATGTCTCTCAACGGAGCCAGGGCTAGGGCTAGTTCGCAAGAGCCATCGCCTGTTGGTATTCCGCCCAGCCTTCGTCGCATACCGTCACATCGGAAAAACCTAGGGAGGCTAACTGACCGCCGATCGTTTCATCGTAGCCACACCTCGCGCTCTGGCAAAAAACTACAATGGGTATATCGCGATCGACCTTTTCGAGATATCTGTCGATCGCCCAGATCGACGCACTAACCGGTATATTGATGGCACCCTCGATCGTTCCCAATCGGTAGTCTTGCTCTCGGCGCGCGTCGATCAATAGCACGTCGCGGCTTGCGGACGCTAGGTTGGCGTCCTCTAGCGTTCCAATGGCGTATTTCTCGCTCCTGCTGGAGGCCGACGCTACTCTGA
Organism: Anaerolineales bacterium; assembly: GCA_052387475.1. Lineage (GTDB taxonomy): Bacteria > Chloroflexota > Anaerolineae > Anaerolineales > UBA6663 > JANWXR01. Next base: position 2,985 of record JBQTJD010000188.1, read on the forward strand.
CGCCCTCGGTATGGTTCAAGAGATCTCCAAAAACCAAGTTACCAGCGACGCTGAGGATCACCGAAGCCATGCACAGAGTGCTGAGTTGCTGCAACACGCTTGGCCCGCGTGCGTTCGCCGCTGGCGTTCTTTTGCGAAATGCTAAGACCCCTGCGATGCCAGATCCCAGCAGCAGAGAACTCCGCCCGAGCCAGATAGATGCTAAAGGGCTATTCTCAGGCGCCGTTACGCAGATTCCAATTCCGCTCCAATTCCCCAGGAACGCCGCCGTCGGCACTTCGAAGGGTTTCTGCAGCCCATCATAGATCGTCACCCCCTCCTTGCTGGGAACCGCAACTACCCAGTGGTTAAATCGATCGCTCGCTGGACTGATCCGTACGTTCGCGACGAGCGGGCAATCCATAATTCGCAAGTCGAGCGCCGACAGCCGAATCATGATGTGCGCCTTGGCCCCGGCGTGCTTGGCGATCCTGGCCACCTCTTTCGGGCTGCTCCCACCGCAAGCGCCGACGTATCGCTTGGAGATAAAATCGCGCGGATCGGCGTCGATGCCAATCAATTCTGCGGCAGTGCAGGCGGCGTACACACCGCATAACGGCCCCGACGCTTCGCCGCCCCAATTGATCGGCGATGGCGGTAATGCATCGGCCACTCGTTCTCCATTCTTCAAATCATTCGCCGAGGCAAGCATTCCATTAACAACTGCACAATGCACAATAGCGATTCCGCAGACTGTATAAAGTTGCTTGCGCATCTGCCGATTTGCCTCTGGTGGAAGGAGGTGCGATTAGATGAACTAAGCTATCGCGCGCTTCCGCCACAGGAGAAATAACAGGGCCAGGACGAGTACTACGTTGATGCCAATTAGAAGGTTACGCTTACCGCTGCCAGTTTCCGCTAGCCGCTCGATCATCTTTTCGGCATTTATTGGAACTCCAGGAACTGCCGCATTGCCGTCCCATTTAAACGGCAGATGAGACGCGTCGCTTAGGGTTACTGGAAATCCTACAGGCGCCACGATGTCCGTGCTGAATTCACCTTCCAAGGGCTTGGGGTCGAAATCAACAAGTTCGAGATCGATCGCCGTCTCAACGCGTCCGAGTGAGCCTGAATTTGACATGGTGTCTCGCGATACGGAAATTCGTTTGGGGGCCCATCGACCAGCGCTATCGGCATTGAAATCGTCGATGTTAGCGACCCAAGTTACGGCCTTAACCGCCGGCGCGGCGGTGTCGCCATTTCCATAAACATCGCGAACTAGCCCTCCAACTGTCCGATGACCGGGTTTTTTGACAACTCGAATCGAGCGCGGCAACCATCCATGTCGTTTTGAGAGCGTCAGCGATAAATCACCGTAGTTGCTAGCCGCGCGGATTTCCGCTCCTTCATTCGTCGACGTGGCTCTCAAGTCGGAAGCGCCATTCATGTAATCCTCCAGCGACGCATACCCAATAAGCCATAAGACGGCTCCGGCATCATTCAAATTGTTATAGGCGGATTGAGCATCCAATCGCTGCGTTCCGGCCAAACGCTTACTGTAAAGGATGAAGCCGAGGTCGTCCGTTACGCCTTCGACCTGCCGCAACGAAGAATCAAGTGCGGCTTGGCAGGTCAAAACTTCACCGTTGGTGTAAATCAGAATATCGTTCTGAATCGGTGACGCTTTTCTGCCTGATCGCTCGCTCGAACTCTTAAGAGAAACGCGTGCTTTTCCGCCAAGTCGAGTCACCTCCAACACTGTGCTTTCAACGATTAAGTCCGCGTCTGAAGAGCCGATCACGCGAGTGCGTATGGTCGCAATTAAAGTCACGCTGCCATAACGCGAGAGTGCCTTATTCAAATGGCCTTTCACTTGCGATTCCAGCCGATCCTCACTGGCTTCCTCCCCAATTGCTAATCCACATGACGGCCAGAGTGAAGCAATCACGAAGGCAGCGCAGTAGCGACGGCAGAGCGATGGCATTATTTACTCGCGTGCTGGTCAGCAAACGGGGAGCAGACCACGATCAACGCCGTTTAATTAGAGACCTCAGCGCCGACTGCACTATGCGTCGGAACCGAAGCGCGATTATTGCGTCGGACATGCTTGCCGAATACAGTCGCTCTTGCTATCGGAATGATGTTGGTTCGCCGTGCAAAAACTGCCATCGCAAGCCGCAATGCCATTTTGACAGGTATAAATCTTCGTACCACCGCCTCCCGCAGGACAACCGCTGCATTGCCACTTATCATTTTGGCACGTTCCGCCCGCTGAACTCCCGAAATCTTGCATAGATCTTTCGGTGTCCGAGCAATCTGGTTGATCGCCACCCCTCA
>JBQTJD010000189.1:0-4199 GCA_052387475.1 Anaerolineales bacterium
GGAGATGGGCATCCCGAACAAACCGGGCGCGTGGCTCATGGCTACCGCCAAGCATCGCGCCATTGACCGGCTGCGGCGCGTCACGCTGGCCGAGCGTAAACACGAACAACTCGGCCGCGAACTCGAAATCGAGCAGGAAATAGCTGAGGCGGATTCCGACGCCGCGCTCGACGCGGCAACTGCCGACGATGTGAGCGACAACCTGCTGCGCCTGATCTTCACGGCCTGCCATCCGGTTCTCTCCACCGAGGCGCGGGTTGCGCTCACACTGCGTTTGCTCGGCGGCCTGACCACTGAGGAGATCGCGCGCGCCGTCCTCGTGCCGGAAGCAACCCTCGCCCCACGCATAGTGCGCGCCAAACGCGCACTGGCCGAAGCCCGCGTCCCCTTCGAAGTGCCGCGCGGCGCCGAGCACGCTGCCCGTCTCTCATCCGTGCTCGAGGTGATTTATCTCATCTTCAACGAAGGCTACGCGGCGACCGCCGGCGAGGATTGGGTGCGACCGGCGCTGTGTGAGGACGCACTTCGGCTGGGCCGCATCCTGGCCGAGCTGGCCCCGAACGAGCCGGAAGTGCACGGCCTCGTCGCGCTGATGGAGATTCAGGCCTCGCGCCTGCGGGCGCGGGTCGGCCCGGCCGGCGAGCCGATTTTGCTCCTCGACCAGAACCGCGCGCGTTGGGATCAACTGCTCATCCGGCGCGGCCTCGCGGCGCTGGGGCGGGCGGAGAGACTCGGCGGTGCGCTGGGGCCGTACGGGCTGCAGGCCGCTATCGCCGCCTGTCATGCGCGAGCACTCACCGCTGGCGAGACGGATTGGAATCACATCGCCGCGCTCTACGAGTCGCTCGCCCAGCTTGCGCCTTCGCCCGTCGTGGCGTTGAACCGCGCCGTCGCGGTCTCGATGGCCTATGGCCCGGCGGCCGGGCTGGCGCTGGTGGAGGCGCTGACCTCGGAGCCGGCGTTGAAAAATTACCATCTGCTGCCGAGCGTGCGCGGCGACCTGCTCGCGAAACTGGGCCGCTTCGACGAAGCGAGTGCGGAGTTCAAGCGCGCGGCGGCGCTCACGCGCAATACCCGCGAGCGCGAACTACTTCTGGCCCGTGCCCGAGCTGTTAGTTAATGGCAAGAGTGCAAGGCTCGTATGAAAAGGAGAATTGGCATGAGAAAAGTAATTCTGCTGATGCACGTTTCACTCGATGGCTTTGTGGCAGGACCCAATGGAGAAATGGATTGGATCCGCGTTGATGATGAGCTAATTGACGATGTTGCCGATCTAACGGCGACGGCGGACACCGCTTTGTTTGGGTGAGTGACTTATCAGATGACGGAAAGTTACTGGCCCACCGCTGCCGATAGCCCATCTGGAAGAATTCACGCATCGTGCGCGACCATTTTCCAGAAGAAATCGCCAAACTAAAGGAGCAGTCCGGCAAGAACCTGCTCATGATCGGCAGTGCCAGCACCGCGCACACGTTCATGCAACTTGGTTTGATTGACGAATATCGGATTAATGTCAATCCGGTTGTCCTGGGTGGTGGAATACCCTTATTCAAAGACATCAAAGACTCGATTCAGCTTGAACTTTTGAATACGAGGGCGTATGGTTCCGGTGTCGTTGGATTTCACTACGAAACGTGACTCGGGAGTATAGAAATGGGAAAAGTTATATTAGGTATGACGATGTCACTGGATGGTTTCGTCAATGATCGCAATGGGAATGTGGGCCGTTTATATCCCGATTTTGATGCATTTCGAAACAGCGAGGTTCTTCAGGAGTCAATCGCCACTACTGAGGCGGTGGTGATGGGGAGACGACCTACGACATGGCAGCGGGAGATTTCACCAGTTACGAATATCAGGCGTCGATATTTGTGTTTACTCATCGTGTTCCAGAAAGGTCGGCCAAAGGGTTGACGTTTACTTTCGTCACGGACGGTATAGAAAGTGCCCTCGAAAAAGCAAGCGTAGCCGCCGGTGACAAGTGTGTCACGGTGATAGGTGGAGCGAATACCGTTCAGCAGTGCGTAAACAAAGGATTGTTTGACGAAATACAGATTGGCATCGTGCCTGTCCTGCTCGGTGAGGGTATCCGATTGTTCGACCATCTAGGCATTGAGCCAATTGAACTGGAAAGCACGCAGGTAATTGAGTCCCCTAGCGTCACGCATCTTAGGTTTCGCGTCGTAAAGTAAGATCCTCCAAGCGGTTCCACTTTTCAATCGGCGGCCTATCGCTCGCAACCTTGAAAGAGCCCGAGGGCAACCTGGTCCAGCTCTGGCAGTACCGCACGATCAATCACTCAGGAGGCAGACTGATGGAAACCTACATTTGCGGGACCTGCGGCACACAGTATTTACCCAGCGAGCAGCCCCCGGCACGCTGCACGATCTGCGACGACGAGCGCCAGTACGTCGGCTGGAAGGGCCAGCGCTGGACCACACTCGAACTTCTGCGCCAGGATCATCGCAACCGGGTGCAGTCCGAGGAGCCCCACCTGACCGGGATCGGAACCGAGCCAGCCTTCGCCATCGGCCAGCGGGCCCTGCTGGTCCAGACGTTGGCGGGCAACCTGTTGTGGGACTGTATCACGCTGCTGGACTCAGCCACCATCGAAGCGGTGCGGGCACTCGGCGGCCTCCGGGCGATCGCCATCTCCCATCCCCATTACTACTCTTCCATGGTGGCCTGGAGCCAGGCCTTCGACGCGCCCATTTATCTGCATGCCGCCGATCGCCAGTGGGTGATGCGGCCAGACCCTGCCATCGTCTTCTGGGAGGGCGAGGCGCAGCGCCTGTGGAGCGACCTCACGCTCATCCGATGCAGCGGGCACTTCCCTGGCGGGGCCGTGCTGCATTGGCCCGCCGGCGCCGAAGGGCGCGGTGCGCTACTGACGGGCGACATTCTGATGGTGGCGTCGGACCGGCGCTACGTGAGCTTCATGTACAGCTTTCCCAACTACATTCCGCTCTCGGCCGCGGCCGTCAACCGCATCGTAGCGGCGGTGGAGCCGTGGCCGTTCGACCGCATCTACGGGGCCTGGTGGGATCGGGTGGTTGCGGTCAATGCGGAGGCGGCTGTGGCACGCTCGGCAGAACGCTACTTGGCCGCAATCCAGGCGCACTGAGCAAAAGGAGAGAAGAGATAGCTGCTAAGGATCCAGTGGCTGAGTTGCAGCCGCTGTTCAGCAGCAATTGGGCACGGCAGACGGATTGACTGATATCTCAGCCATAAGCGACGAGGTGAACACGGCGGCTCGTCTGGCCTCGAAGGCCGCGGCGGGTGAGATCATTGTCAGCGAGTCGGCTCTCAAGGAAGCCGGCATAGATGGCGGCAAATTGGAGTCCCGCAGCCTGGAACTAAAAGGGATCAGCGAGCCGGTTCTTGTACGCGTTATGGGCGGCTCATAAACAAATCATCAAACGAATATCTACTTTTCACATAGACTCCAATGCCGATATTGGTGCTTTCTCATGATGTTCCAGAAGAGGCGGCGACAAGAGGATTGGTGATCTTGTTGGCGAATTCATCTTGATGGAGACCGATGTGGACTATACAATTCTTAACAGGGACGGACTGCCGCGTGATGGGAACACCTATGAGTTCGAGGGGTCTCAGTATCAAGATACCGCGGTCTCGTTTATTTGGGTGGATATGCCGCCAGGGGGTGCCATACGGCTGCATAAGCATCCCTACAGGGAGGTTTTTATCATACAGGAAGGCGTGGCTAACTTTACAGTTGGTTCCACCACACTTGAGGCGCACGCAGGGCAGATTATCATTGTCCCTGCGGACTTGCCTCACAAGTTCATGAACACGAGTGATCGACAACTGAAGCAGATTGACATCCACGTCACCGGGCAGTTCATCACACACTGGCTCGAGGACTAAACGCGATGCGGCAAATAGGTAACAAAATCAAACTGGCGCAATGGTGTTTTCAATAGCATCGGAAATTGGTTTCTGACATTCAAGCCAGAAGCAGATGAAATCGTAAAGTCTGATAAATCGGAGGCAGACCGGCCACGGCCTTCGCAACGCAGGGCATGTGCAAAGTCGAAGGGCGATGAGTTGAAGAAAACGACCTTTCTTGGTAAAGCGGTAGCTGCCAAACCACCGCACTCCACCAAGGAAGGTCAGGATGGACTCTAGCACACGACTGCCGATTGGGGCTGGACAGATATTTGATGTGACCAGCTTGT
>JBQTJD010000190.1:0-5787 GCA_052387475.1 Anaerolineales bacterium
AGCGTCTCCAACTTCATCGAGCATCCCGAGCTGGTGGCCGAGCGCATCATTCGCGTCGCCAAACTGGTGGGCCGTGAACGTGTCATCGCTGGCACCGATTGCGGCTTCGGCACGTTTGCGGGGTTCGGCGCCGTGCATCCCGACATCGCCTACGCCAAACTGCGAGCGCTCGCCGATGGGGCGGAGATTGCGTCGAGGAAGCTGTGGTAGCTGACGACGACGATGTTGCCTCTGGTTCTGCTGCCGGGCACGTTATGCGATTCTCGATTGTGGAGTCATCAAAAGACTCATCTGAGCGATGTGGCGCTGGTCAGCGTTGGAGACCTGAGCCGGGATGATACAGTGGCCGGCATGGCAAGGTCTGTACTGGAGGCAGCGCCGCCACAATTCGCACTGGCTGGTTTGTCGATGGGCGGGATTGTCGCTTTGGAGATCATGCGGCAGGCCCCGACTCGGGTGACGAGCTTGGTCCTACTGAACACAAATGCGCGTCCGATGCGGCCAAGCCAGATCACGCTCTGGCAAGACCGAATTGCTCGAGTGCACAGTGGACAGTTTGATGAAGTGCTGGAACAGGACATACTGCCGTCCTGGTTGCAGGCTGAGCGGAGTCCGGATCGGGAGTTAATGACGACGATCCGGCAAATGGCGCGGTCAGCAGGTGCGAATGTATTTGTCCGTCAGGCTCAGGCTAACATGGGCCGGGTGGATAGCCGTCCGAGCCTGGCGCAGATTGCCTGCCCGACATTAGTTTTAGCCGGGCGACAGGATGACTTGTGCCCGCCGGAACTCCATGAAGAAATGGCCGCTGCCATTCCCGGAGCCAGGCTCGTTATGATCGAGCAGTGCGGGCACCTGAGCGCGCTGGAACAGCCTCAGGCCGTCACTGCCGTCTTACATTATTGGCTACAACTCAATTGATCGTCATCCACTTCTATCAAGATTGGGACAACCTACATCCCCAAAAGGAAATGCCTAATGAAAATCATTAAGGATCGTGTCAGCCAGTCCGAGACTCAGACCGCCGATGTGAAGGTGCGCGAAACGGTCGAGCACATCATTGCCGACGTCAGCGCGCGCGGCGACGCGGCGGTGCGCGAACTCTCGGAGAAGTACGACAAATGGTCGCCGCCGAATTTCCGCCTCTCGCCCGATGAGATCGAGTCAATCATGGCCGGTGTTCCAGAGCAGATCCACACCGATCTGAAATTTGCGCAGACCCAGATCCGCAATTTCGCGCAACGTCAGCGGGACACGTTGCAGGATATCGAAGTGGAAACTTTGCCGGGCGTATTTCTGGGCCACAAAAACATCCCTGTGAACAGCGTCGGGTGCTACATCCCCGGCGGGCGCTATCCGATGGTGGCCTCGGCGCACATGAGCGTCCTCACCGCCAAAGTCGCCGGCGTCAAACGCGTGACCGCCTGCACGCCGCCCATCAACGGCCAGTTGCCGGCGGCGACGATTACGGCCATGGCGCTGGCGGGCGCCGACGAGATTTACTTACTAGGCGGCGTGCAGGCCGTGTGCGCCATGGCGCTGGGCACGGCCTCCCTACCGGCGGTGGATATGATCGTCGGCCCGGGCAACGCCTACGTAGCGGAGGCCAAACGCCAGTTGTTTGGCCGCGTGGGTATTGATCTTCTGGCCGGCCCGACTGAAATCCTCGTCATCGCGGACGAGACTGCCGACGCCGAGATGTGCGCCACCGACTTACTCGGCCAGGCCGAGCACGGGCCGACCTCACCCGCGATATTGCTCACCACCAGCGAGTCGCTGGCTCACGAGACAATCCGCGAAGTCACGCGGCAGTTGCAGGTGCTGGCCACTGCCGATATCGCCAGCATATCTTGGCGCGATTACGGGCAGGTCATCGTGTGCGCGGACGATGAGGAGCTGGTGAAAGTCGCGGAGGCCATCGCCGCCGAACACGTGGAAGTGCTCACGCGCAACCCGCGCTACTTCCTCGAGCGGTTGACGAACTACGGCGCGCTCTTCCTCGGTAAGCATACCAACGTGGCGTATGGCGACAAAGTCATCGGCACCAACCACACCTTGCCCACGCGCGGCGCGGCCCGCTACACGGGCGGACTGTGGGTGGGCAAGTTCATCAAGACCGTCACGTATCAGGAAGTGAAAACGCCCGAAGCCAGCGCGCTGGTGGGTGAGTATGGCTCGCGGTTGTGTGCGATTGAGGGCTTCGCCGGTCACAAAGAGCAGTGTGACCTGCGCGTGCGGCGCTACGGCACGCCGGAGCAATTAGCCCAGACGGCAGGATGAGCGTTTCGCTGGTCGGTAAAGTCGCCGTCGTTACCGGCGGCGCAGGCGGGATCGGGTCGGCCATCGCGCGCACGCTGGCCGGCGCGGGCGCGCGGCTCGTCATCACGTACCACGAGAACGCGGCGAGGGCCGAAGCATTGGTCCACACGCTGCCCGGAACGGATCATCTTGCCGCGCAAGCGTCCGTTGAGGACAGTGCCACGCTGGCCCGACTAGCTGAGCAGTTAGCGACCCGGTATGGCCAGCTCGATATTCTGATCAACAACGCCGGGGTCACGCGCCCGGTGCCGCACGCAGATTTAGATGGGCTGGATGACGCGTTGATTGATCGCATCTTTCGGGTGAACGTGCGCGGCGCGTTTGCATGCGTGCGCGCTTTTCGGCCGCTACTGACCGCCGGCGAGGGTGGTCTGGTGGTGAACGTCTCATCCGTGGCGGCGCAGACCGGGCTGGGCAGCAATGTAGCGTACTGCGCTTCCAAAGCCGCGCTCGATTCGATGACGCGCTCGCTGGCCCGTGCCTTGGCCCCACAGATTCGCGTGCTCTCGATTGCGCCGGGCTGGGTCGATGGCGAGTATGCCAGCCGGATGGACCCGGTCGTGATCGAGGCACAGCGCCGACATACGCCCTTGGGCCGGATCGCTCGCGCAGAGGAAGTTGCTGAGGCGGTGCTGGCGGCCGCCACGTTGCTGACTTTCACAACCGGCTGCGTCATCCCAGTGGATGGAGGTCGGCCCTTAGGTTGAATCTGCTGGAGTGATTACTTGGACGCAATTACTTGGAAGACGTACAAGGGCTATAGTTGACGGGCTAAAGAACTCATAAGCCCTTGGTCGGTGGTTCAAATCCACTCGCCGCCACTTGGAATGCAGGGGAAGCCGTGCTGTTCGCCGACACAAACACGCGGCTTTTCTTTTTGGTTGTAGAGTGACCATTCGACAAAACGGCCTACGGCGACATCGGTTCGACTCCGTCACCGTTCATCGCCCCCGTAGCCTTCATCGCCGCTTCGACCAAGTCATTAAGCGGTCCGCCGCCGACGCGTGGCCGAGGTGCGCGAGCACGTTTATCACGCCATGCTGGATGATTACTGTCAGACCGTGCGCGCTGCTGGCCAACGCTACTCATCGTAGCCGCCCTGAGGTCGCGGCGAATTGTCCACCGCGTTGAAATCTATCACCATGAAGATGAGGTGGTTGTCGTGACCCTTGATCTGCTTTATAGTGAGTGAACAAGCCAGTCGCTATACCGGAGGCCCCTCGCTTGCTACGATTTGGCGGCTGAGCGCAATTGTTTGGCTAACACTTGAGGAGTCTCAGTGATGAGGCGCATGGTCGGCTTGATGATTGGAGTGGTAGCAGGAGCACTCGTAACGGGCCTATGTCTGTACGCAACAGTAAGCCTTTGGCCCCAACTGACGGGACGATGGACCTCGCCTGACGCGACTGCGATCGCAGCAGTGAGTACAGACGCCGGCCCAACGATCCCACCTACTACCGCAACAACCGAAGAGTCACCCTTTCTCAGGGAAGTGAGGCCAAGTGCCCTCTCTAGCATGGATGCGCCTGCCACTCCCCGCTCAGACGGAGCAAGTTTGCCGGCCATTAGCCGCGTATCTCTGCAAAGCCCATACGAGGCCCGAGGTTTTGCCTTTCAGCGTGCCCAACTCGGTGACGGCCGGGAAAGATGGGTTGCCGCCTCACCGGATGGCCTGGCGCTGGTGGAGATCGTGGGGACAGATACGGTCGAACAAGCCTCCGTCACGGTGTTTGGCCCGATCCGGCAGAGGGAAGACGACGGGGCACAAAGGGCTATTTACATGCTGACGATGATGAACACCATCCTACCCGAATGGACGGCCGGGGTTGAATGGTTTAGCGGAGAGCTCGCGACGGTCGCAATCCGAGCGGGGAATTACATGTCGGAGATCACTCAGGCTGGGGTGCGGGCTGTGTTCTCATTTGACGCGCAACTGGGCGCCACCACGCTGAGTTTCGGGCCGGAGTGACGGCCTGATATGACCCAATACCTTTTAGATAAGCCGGACAGCGTCCCGGAAAGTAATTGAAGGCTGCGGCACAGGAACATGTTCGGTTCGTTTCAATGGAAAGCGCATGACGATACGTTTCACCACAAGCGGAGTGATCCGATTGCGCCGATCGGTCAAGCGAGAGTGGGCGATGTCCTGGAGCAAACGTTCGGTCAAAGCGGGATGGCAGGCCGCGTCGGCCAGTTGAAATTCGATGAGGGCGTCTTGGATGATCCGCACGGCTCCAACGAAACTCAGGCGGTCAGGATCCACCTCGGCGCGCTGGGCGGCTTCATGCATGAGGGTGCGCAGCCAGTAGTGGACGAGCAGGAGGGCATAGAGTTCTTGAATCACACCCCGCGGCTGAAGACTCCGCACGGGGTGATTGACGAGACGTTGATGGACTTGCACTTCGTCTACCACCAGTTCAACTTCCCAGCGTTCGTGATAGGCACAGACCAAGTCGAGGGCGGGGTAGGCTTGCGGATCGAGCAAGGTAGTGAACAGTCGCTGGGTGCGTCCCGCGCCGGGGCGGTGTGGATCGGTGAAGGTGTACTCAATCACCCGGATAACCTGATGTTCGCCGCGCTGGCGGCGAGAGTAGTCGGACGGATAACTGTGCGCCAGATACGAGCCATCTGGCAGGGCGTGTACCCGCCGGGGCTTGACGTGCGCCGCCAAGCGGCCCAACACCTGCGCGCCACGCTGCACCACGCCCATAATCACGTCAAAACTGTAGAACCCGCGGTCAAACATCACCAGCATGCCCGCGACAATCGACCGCAACAACCGCAGCGCCAGGCTGCGCTCCGAGGCGTAGCAGGGCGCAAATTCGGCGTCCACCACCGCATGCGTGCCACACTCACACAACAGCACCGTCTGGGCTTTCGGATAACCGCTCGCCCCCTGGGGACCGCTATGCCGCCCAAACACGCGGGCATTCGCGGGCGTGTCCGGGACATCTTCTTTCGTCCCATCCAAGGCCATCAGCCGCAAGCCGAACAGAAACGCACCGCGCGTGTTCGCGGTCGCCAGCGGTTGACACACCCGGCGGAAGAGCACTGCCAACACGCGGACGCCCAGTTGATAGCGCCGTTGGCTGAAGGCACTGGCGCTCGCCACCGCCTACGTCCAGTCCGGCCACAGCAAGCGCAGCCCTTTCGCCAATTTCTGGAGCACCGCGCCCATCGACAACTGGCTATACAAACACATCCCCAACAGCCCCCACACTGTCAACCGTGCGGTCAGTTTCCGGGCGCGCACTTCTTTACGCCCGGTTTCCCGTACCACGCCGTCGATCACTTCCGGCGGCACCACCCGGTTCACGGTATCAAAAGTGAGCGCGTTGCAAAATTGGGTTTCCACGGTCAGGCTTCTGGGTCTAAAATTCATCCGGCGACTCCGAGGTCATGTTTAGGTTTAGGCACCCAAACTATGCCTCAGAGTCGCTCTTTTTGCCTTATCTAAAAGGTATTGTG